>JAJYIC010000002.1 GCA_021790295.1 Pseudomonadota bacterium
GTTCGGATCGGATAACGAAAACGACTATGCCCAATTCTGCCGTCAAACACCTGGAAGCCGAAATCAAGGAACTGGAATACGAACTCCACAACGTTCTGCCCAAGGAACTCGAACGCGCGCGCGCCTCTGAGGCGCCTCTTCTCGGGGAAGCAAACGAGGCCATTTTCGCGGGCGAACTCGCTCTTTCCCCGAGCGAAATCCAAACCCTCAGCGCGGAACGGGTGTTGTGAGCAAAGCAAAAAGAAAGGGCGCTCTCGAGGGGGTTCGCATCCTCGATTTCAGTTGGGTTTGGGCGGGACCCCAGGCGACCAAGATGCTCGGCGCCATGGGCGCGGAAGTGATCAAGATCGAAACCGCGACGCGGCCCGAATTCACCAACCGCGTCGGCTGGTTCCGCGTTCTCAACAACAACAAGAAAAGCTGCAGCATCGACATACGCCACCCCCGAGGCCAGGATCTGATCCGCGCTCTCGCGGTCAAAAGCGATGTCGTGGTCGAGAATTTTTCCTCCGGCGTTTTATCGAAGTATGGGCTCGGTTACGAAGATCTCCGGCGCCTCTGCCCCGACATCGTTTTCCTCTCCGCTTCGGGCGTGGGGCGCACCGGCCCGCAACAGAGCGCTCTTGCCTACGGCACGCTGTTGCAAGCCTATAGCGGCCGCGCGGGGATGATCGGCGCCGTCAATCCGCGCATGGAAGCGATGGGGATCCAGCCCGCCTGGACGGATCCCATCACCGCATTATGGGAAGGGGTTGCGATCCTCGCCGCCCTCATTCATAGGCGTCAGAGCGGAGCGGGCGCCTTTATCGATCTCTCGATGCTCGAAAGCACCGTGGCGCTTTTGCCCGAGGCTCTTTTGCGTCAAGGGCTCGGTTTGAGCGAGGCGGGAGGGAATTCGGAAAAGGGCGCCGCCCCTTGCGGCTCTTTCCGCTGCGCGGGCGAAGATGCCTGGCTCGCGCTTTCGGTGCGCTCGCAGGAAGAGTGGCTCGGGCTTGCCCGGGCGATGAGGCGCCCCGATCTCGAGGCGGACCCGCGCTATGCCGACCCTTCCCTCCGCCTCGCCCAAAAAGAGGCGCTTGACGGCGAAGTCGCCGCCTGGCTGCGGGGAGAAGACGCGGCCGAAGCCGAAGCGCTGTTGCAGGCGCAGAGGGTTCCGGCGGCGCGGGCGCGCCATATCGGTGAGTTGATCGAGGATCCTCACGTCATCGCCCGCGGGCTTTACGCCCACCTTGCGGACGGCTCCTGCACGACCACGCTCCCCTGGATCGACGACACCGGCGGGCGCGGCGTTTCGACGCCAACGCCGCGCCTCGGGGCGGATAACGAGATGGTTCTCGGTTCGCTTTTGGGCTTGAGCCGGGAGCGCATCGAGGAACTCGTCGCCGCCGGAGCGGTGCGCTGAAGAGGGGCGCGCCTCTCGCGTCCCTTTGCGCCCCGGTTCCGCGCCCTTTCAACGGCAAAAGGAGAAGAAGGCATGCGCCCAGTCCTTTCAGTCGAGCCGCCCGAGCTTTTCTTCGAGGATTTTGACGAAGGCGGGGAATTTCCGGTCGAGACCCGGGGGCCTTTGATGGTCGGCCATCAGGTGCGCTGGGCGGGCGCGACCGACAATTACGATTCGGAATTCCACCACGACGAATATGTGGCAAAGGCCCAAGGGCTGCCGGGAATCCTTCTCTCCGGCCCTTTTATCGCCGCCTGGCTTCTCTCCTCGATCAACCGCTGGATGGGACGAGAAGCGCGCGTCCTGCGCTTTGCCGACCGCAACACCGGCTGGATCATGCCGCGCGAGGTTTTGCGCTTTGAGGGCCGCGTCGCAAGCACCGCCCGGCAGGAAGGAGGAGGCCTTGTCGATCTCGATTGCCGGGTCGAAAACGATCGCGGCGTTACGGTGACGACGGCGAGGGCGAGTCTCCTCCTGCCTTCGCGCGAGAAAAGCGCCAAGAGGGCGGCGCTTTCGCCCCTCGCACCGGAAGAAAACGCCAGGGAAAACGGCACGGAAAACCGGGCGCCCGTTGGCGCCGGGGCGCTCGAAGCCGAACTGCAAAAAATGCTCGGGCCGATGGGCGAACCCGAAACCTTGCCGATCGAACTCCTCGCCGTCAGGCGCATGGCGACGACCGTCGAGGATTTCGATCCGATCCATTTCGACGAGGAAAAAGCGCGCTCCCGCGGCTATCGCGGGATCGTCGCGCCTTGGCCCATCCTATGGCTTCTCTATTTCAACTGTTCGCATCAGAGGCCGCAATTCTCTTTCGGCAAGGCCACCGTTCACGGCGAAGACGCCTATGCGTTTTTCGAACCGATCATCGTTGGCGACAGCATCACGGTCGAGGCCGCGGTCACCGATGCGCGGGTGAAAGAGGGCCGTTCCGGCCTTCTCGGCTTTCTCACGACGGAGCGCCGTTTTGTCAACGGTTCGGGGAAGTTGTGCGCCACCCTGCGCACCCTCGTGATCAGGCGTTGAAAAGGGTTCCCGGATTAGACACGGGAGCCTGCCTGCGAGGATCGAGACCCTTGGGTCAGGCCCCGCAAGGCGGCTTCCGCTGCGGCTTCGGCTCTGCCCTCGGCATCACTTCCTAGGGCGCGCGGGCATAGTTTTCGGGGTGGGCGAGAAACTTGCTGCGACATTCGAGGCTGTCGAAATAATACCACGTACCGTTGTAGAATTGCCGCGTCCCCTTCGCCGGATCGGTCTCCGGTGCGCCGTGGGCGGTAAAACCTGTGGTCGCGCGCGCCGCCCTTTCATCGATGGCCTTGCCGCAAACCGGACACTCTGCCATGCCCCTTTTCTCCCTTTGCTGATTGCGCGCGAAATTTTCCGGCTTCTCGCTCCCCTTTCAGGGTTCGGGAACGACCGGCACCGGTCTCCCCAGAATGACGCGCCCCGGATGGTCGAGAAGCGCCTCGGCGATCCGCGCGCGATGCTCGTAGCTGGTGCCGAGCCTCAAGGTCCATGCCGCGACGCGCCGGTACCAGAGGTGAAGGTCGAATTCCATCATAAAGCCGATCCCGCCATGGATCGTCTGGCAAAGGCGAACCACCGCCTCGCATTTCTCGTTGCAAAAGGCCTTGGCCTGGGAAACCTCGACAGCGGCCGGAAGGCCCTGATCCATCTTCCAAAGCGCCTCAGAGGTGAGAAGCTCGCCGCCGTCGATCCACATCAGCATGTCGGCGCCCATATGCCAGATCGATTGGAAGGCGCCGATAGGCTGGCCGAAAGCGCGGCGGAATTTGGCGTATTCGATCGCGGTTTCGAAGTCTTTGCGCGTCGCCCCCAGCATCTCCGAGCAAAGAAGGGCGGTCGCCTCCTCCAAGAGGCGCTGCGCGGCCGGCGCTCCCTCATGGAGCCTTCCGACAAGAGAGGATTTGGGGACCAGGACATCGGCAAAGGTCACTTCGCTCACCTTGTCTTTGGCGAGGGTGACGAGAGGCCTCTCGGAAATGCCGCGGGTCTTGGTGTCGACAAGGAAAAGCGAAAGCCCGGCGCTTTGCGGCGAAGCCGGAGCGGTGCGGCAAACGACGAGACAGCGATCGGCGGCGGCAAAATTTTCGACAAAAAGCTTGGTGCCGTTGATGACGAAATCAGCGCCCGACGCTTTCGCTTCGGTCTTGACCGTTTGCGGGAGAAAACGCGGATCCTGTTCCGAGAAAGCCCAGGTGAGGACGGTGTCGCCGGCGCTGACGGCCGGCAGCAGGGAAGCCTTCTCTTCTTCCGAGCCCTCTCTTGCAACGGCGAGAGCCGTCACCACCGTAGAGAGAAGCGGCAAAGGGGCGACGGCGCGCCCGATCTCTCCGAAAATGAGGCCGAGATAGGTGAGAGGCATGCCGCTTCCGCCATAGCGTTCGGGCAAAGCCATCCCTTGCCAGCCGAGATCCGCGGCCTTTTTCCACAACGCCGGAGGATAGCCTTTGGCGTCGTTTTCCATCTCGCGTACGAGGCGGGTCGGGCATTCCGCCTCGAGGAACTTGCGGGCGGTCTCACGGACCATCAATTCTTCTTCAGTCAGTGTCGTATCCATAAGAGATCCTCCAGGAAGAGCCCCTTTCGGGCCTCGCCCGTTTCGATCATTGCGCCTGAAAAAAGCCGGCCTCGAACCGCCCTCACTTGCGCGGCATGTCGAGACCGCGGCGGGCAACTTGGTCGCGCATGACCTGAGTGCTGCCGTGGTTTATCCCGGACTGGAAGGCGCCCATCAGATTGTGGGCGAAAACGCCGCTTTCGATCGCCAGAGGCGAGCCGTTGAGCAACTGCCCGTAAGGCCCCAAAATCTGGGCGATGGCTTCGGTCGTCTTGACCCCGTGTTCGGGCGCCCAGACCTTCTCGGCAGAACCTTCATAAGTGAAATTGCCGCCGTGCTCGACGATCGACATGCTGCGCATCGTCATCAGGCGGCAGATCTGGGCCTCGATCCACAATTCCGCGATCTTGTCCCTGACCGCCGGATCCTTGGCCGGGGCATAACCGTCGAAGCTGTTCTCCTTGATCCAATTGACGATATCTTCGTCGCGGCGGACCGAAATGAGATAGCGCATGGCGCCGACCCGGTCGAGGTTGAGCCCCATGGCGCCGACCCGCCAGCCTTCGTTCTCCGCTCCGAGAAGAGCCGACCGCGGCACCCTTACGTCATCGAAGAAAACCTCGTTTGTCCGGGCCGTGCCGTAGGTCGTTCCGCTCGGCGCCCTGGGGGCGTTCTGGATCGTCCACAAAGGCCGCACGGTAATGCCCGGGGTATCCATCGGGATGAGAAAGATGGAGATGCCCCGGTGCTTGGGAAGATCGGGGTTGGTGCGGGCCATCAGGTAGATGTGGGTGGCGAAATGAGCGGCCGAGGTGTACATCTTCTGGCCGTTGATGGCGAACTCCTCGCCGTTGCCGACGCCGACGGCCCGGCACTGCAAGGAAGCGAGATCCGCCCCGGCGTTCGGCTCGGTAAAACCCAAGGCAAAGGAAACTTCGCCGCTGATAAGCCTTGGAATGAAATAGCGCTTCTGCTCTTCCGTTCCGGCGGCGAGGATTGCGGGCGCGCCGCTTCCGCCGAGCCCGACGGCGATGTTGACCCGGCCGAATTCTTCCTCGACGATGTATTGAGAGAGGCGGTCGCCGCCCTGCCCTCCGTACTCCTTGGGATAGCTGATCCCGAGCCAGCCGCGCGCCGCGATCTTTTGGAAAAGCTCGTAAAGAGGACCGCTTTTATGACGGCTCGGGCTTGCGCCGAAGCCGTCGTTCAACTCCTCCATCTCCGCGCGCAACTCCGGGGTCAGGTTTTCGGCGATAAAGGCGCGCACGCTTTTGCGAAGAGCCTCTTGCTCCGGTGTGTATCCGAAATCCATCCTCGTCTCACTCCCTCTTCTTCCGGCTCGCGCAAACAGGGTTTGGCGCAGCCGGACCCTCGCGGGTTGCCCCGTGCCCCGAAGGACAGAACCGGGGGAAGAGACTATGACGCCAAAGAGGGGCTTCTCAACATGCGAATAAAGCGCCCCCCCGGCGCGGAATCATGGGCAAGACCCTTTGCCCCGGCGGCGGCCGCCGGAGCGATTGATCCAAATCAATGCCGCGTTTCGAGCGCCCGTCCGAGGCTTTGGCGGGCCGCGCCGGGCAAAGAGGACCCTAAACGCGGGAAGGCAGAGAACGGTTTTTCTTCGCCACGGCCGAAACGGCCGCACCGTTGGTGAGCCTTTGACGACGGCGAGAAAGCCCTGCCGCGCGGGAGGAGGCGCGCGCAACCCTGCCGAACGCTTTTCGAAGGGCGGAGAGGGTTTGCCGAGAGCGGCTTTGTTTATAATAAGAGGATGAACATGTTCCCCTCAGCATTGGACGACATCAAGGTTCTCGATCTGAGCCGGGGGATCGCTGGGCCGCTTTGCGCGAGGCTCCTCGGCGATTTCGGCGCCGATGTGATCAAGGTCGAGCCTCGCGAAGGCGAATGCGGGCGGCGCATGCCGCCCTTTTTCGGGACAGAGCCCGATCCCGAAAAAAGCCTCTTCTTCCTTCTCGCCAATCTCAACAAGCGCGGCGTCACCCTCGATCTCGAAACCCCGCAAGGCGCGGCCCTCCTCCGCGCCCTCGCCCGCAAGGTCGACGTCGTCGTCGAAAGCTTCCCTCCGGGCTATCTCGCCTCTCAGGGCCTCGATCTCGCCTCTCTCGAAAGGGAGAACCCGGGGCTCATCATGACCTCGATCACGCCTTTCGGCCAAACCGGCCCCAAGAGCCATTACAACGGAAACGAGATCGTCGCCTACGCGACGAGCGGAATCATGCACATCAGCGGCACCGCCGATCGCGAGCCTTTGAAACACGGCGGGTTTCCCGCCCAGTACGAGGCCGGCATGAACGGCATGCTGGCGACTCTCATGGCGCTCCTGGTTCGCGACGAAACCGGAGAGGGCCAGGCGGTTGACGTCTCGGTGCAGGAGGTTGCGGCCTCGACCCTGGTGATCAATCAGCCTTATTACAGCTGGAGCGGGGGCGTCCAGAACCGCCGGCGTTCGGAGGGGAGCCTTTTCGGCCAGGTCACCCCATGCAAAGACGGGTTTTTTGTCTGCCAGGAAGGCGGCGGCGCCTCCTGGGATGAGCTGGCCGATTTTTTCGGGCGGGAGGAATTGAAAGAGGAGCGTTTTGCCGATCCGGCGCAAAGGGCTTTGAACGGAGAAGCTCTCGACGAGATCCTCTTGGCCGCGACCTGCGAACGCAGCATGGCGGAAATGTTCGAGACCGCTTGCGGGAAGTACCGGATGCTGTTCGGGATCGTGCAGACCCCTGCCGACCTTGCGCGCTGTCGCCAGCTCGAAGCGCGAAAATTCTACGAAGAGGTGGACCACCCGGTGATCGGCAGGATCAGGGTTCCATTCCGCCTCTTCAACATGACCGCCGGCGGCGCCCAGTGCCGGCGTCCCTCCCCTCTCCTCGGCCAGCACAACGATGAGGTCTACGGCGGCGTCCTCGGGCTTTTGGAGAAGGAACGCGCGGAATTGCGCGGCCGCGGCGTCATCTGAGTTTTGCAACTGGGCTGCAGGGCGCCGGGGATGGTGAGGAGCGAAAGCGGAATGGAAGAGAGAGAAAAAAAGCTGCCGCTCGAAGGGCTGCGGATCGTCGACATCAGCAATATCTTTTCGCTGCCTTACGCTTCGGCCCTTCTTGCCGACCTCGGCGCCGAAGTCATCAAGATCGAGGGCCCGGGGAGGATCGATCTCACCCGCCAAGGCGGACTTTCCGGCGCCTATCCCGACAACCAGCCGGGGGACGACCCCTGGAACCGGATGAGCACTTTCAATCTTCTCAACCGCGGCAAGAAAGACCTGACGCTCGACCTCAGCCGGCCCGAAGGGCGCGAGGTCCTCAAAGACCTGATCAAGATCAGCGACGTCTTGATGGAGAATTTCACGCCTCGGGTCATGCGCAACTGGAAGCTCGATTACCCGAATGCGAAAAAGTTGAATGACGACCTGATCATGGTGTCAAACAGCGGCTATGGCCAGGAAGGGCCTTATTCGCAATATCCGGCTCAGGCCACCACCCAGGAAGCAACCCACGGGCTTGCCGACGCCACCGGGTACGAAGGCGGCGCGCCGTCGAAGGCCGGGCAATCTTTTGTCGATTTCCTCGCCACCTGGGCTCTCGTCATGGGCACGGCGCTCGCCTTGCGTTACCGGCGCCGTTTCGGCAAAGGGTTGTGGGTCGACGTCGGCATGTACCAGCTCGGCTGCGCCATGGTCAGCGAACGCATTCTCGACCACGAGGCCAATGGCCGCCGCAGCGAACGCATCGGCAACCGCCATCCTTGGCTTGCCCCCCAGGGCTGCTACCGCTGCGCCGGAGAGGACCAGTGGTGCGTCCTTTCGGTGCGTGACGAAGAGGAGTGGAAGGCTTTATGCCGGGAAATAGGCCGGCCGGAACTCGAAAGCGACGAACGCTTTCTTTCGAATGAAGCGCGCATCGCCCACCACGACGAAATCGATGCGGTGATCGGCGCGTGGACGGCCCGTCAAGACAAATTCGCGGTGATGGAACGCCTCCAGGCGGCCGGCGTTCCCGCAGGCGCGGTCTTCGACGCGCGCGATCTCAATCTCGACCCGCATCTGCGTTCCCGCGGCTTTCTCGAAACACTCGACTTCCCTCCCGAGCGCGGCATCGGCAAAAGGCAGATCATCGGCCGGCCTTGGCGCCTCGGCAAGACTCCGCTGCGGGCGCGCGGGCCCGCCCCGACCTTGGGACAAAACAATCGCGCGATCCTCGAAGGCCTTCTCGGCTACAGCAGGGTGCGGGTCGAAGAGCTCGAAGAGGCAAAGATCATAGCCACGGAGCCGACAAAGGCGCGCCCTGTCGTTCACCTCGAGATGGACGAGCATGTAAGGCAAGGCCGCCTCTCCTATTGGGACCCCGATTTCAAGGCGCACCTCGACAGCGAAGAGTGAGCGTCTGCGGCCCGCCGCAGGGACAAGAGGGCCGCGGCGCAAGCGGCCGAAAGGCAGCGGGGCTCTGCCCGCGACGCGGGCAGAGGAAGGCGGTAGAATGCGGCAAACGGGTCAAACCCGAGGATCGGAGGCGCCGGTGAAGACCACGATCACAAGCATGATTTCTGGGGAAAGGGAACGCGCGATCCGGCAGGGACGGTTCTGGCCGGACCGTCTCATCACCGACTATCTCGACCGAAACCTCGAAGAGAGGCCGCAAGCTCTCGCCGTCGTCGACGAGAACAGCATGACCGGAGAGAGGGATGCCCTCTCTTATGCCGAACTCGGCCGCCGGGTGGATTGTCTGGCGGCAGGTCTTGCCCGGCTCGGCTTGAAGCGCGGCGATGTCCTCTCCTTTCAGCTTCCGAACTGGTGGCAGTTCACCGCCCTTCACCTAGCGGCGATGAGGCTTGGCGCCATCACCAACCCGTTGATGCCGATTTTTCGCGAACGCGAGCTTCTTTTCATGCTCTCTCTCGCCGAAACGAAAATCTTTGTCGTGCCGCGCTCCTTCCGCGGTTTCGATTATAGGGCGATGGCCGTGGCGTTGCGCCCCAAACTTCCGGCCCTGCAGCGCGTTCTCGTCATCGGCGGCGAAGGCGAAGAGGCGTTCGAGTCTCTCCTCGAAGAGCCGGGCGATGTGTCCGGATCGCCCGCAACCGCAGACGAAGTGATCCAGGTGCAATTCACTTCGGGCACCACAGGTGAACCGAAAGGGGTGATGCACAGCTCGAACACGCTTATTTCCGCCCTTACCCCTTATGCCGAGCGTCTCGGCCTTTCTCGATCCGACGTCTTCCTCATGGCATCGCCCATGGCGCATCAGACCGGCTTTATGTACGGTTTGATGCTGCCGATCGTTCTCGGGGCAAAGGCCGTCCTTCAGGATATCTGGAGCCCGCAAAAGGCGGCCGATCTCGTCGCCGCGGAGCGCGTCAGCTTTACCATGGCGGCGACCCCGTTTCTCGCCGACCTCACCGCCGAGGCAGAGCGGCGTCCCGCCGATTTTAGGAGCCTTCGCATCTTTCTTTCCGCCGGCGCCCCGATCCCGCGCGTTCTCGTGCGCCGCGCCGCCGAGCATCTCGGCGCCGCCATCATCTCGGCCTGGGGCATGACCGAAAACGGCGCCGTCACCACGACAAAGCCCGAAGACCCTGCCGAAAAGGTGTTCGAGACCGACGGCTGCGCTTTGCCGGGGATGGAGATCCGCATCGTCGATGAAGAACGACGGGTGCTGCCCGCGGGGGTCGAGGGACGCCTCGAAGTGCGCAGTTGCAGCAATTTCGCCGGTTATCTGAAACGCCCGGAATGGTACACGATCGACGCGCAAGGCTGGTTCGACAGCGGCGACCTCGCGCGCATGGATAAAGAGGGATATGTGCGCCTCACCGGCCGCACAAAGGACATCGTCATCCGCGGCGGGGAGAACATCCCGGTGGTCGAGGTCGAAGGTCTCATCTACCGGCACCCGGCGGTGGCCGAGGCGGCGATCGTCGCCATGCCGGATGCGCGTCTCGGAGAACGCGCCTGCGCCTTTGTCGTCACCCGCGAAGGCCGCCCGCTTTCCCTTGCCGAACTCTCGGAGTTTCTTTTGGCGCAAAAGATCGCCAAACCCTATCTGCCCGAAAGGCTCGAAATCCTTTCGGCATTGCCGAAGACGCCCTCCGGCAAGATCCAGAAATTCCGTTTGCGCGAGATCGCTAAGGAATTCGGCGCGGCCGAGTGAGGCCCACCGGGAAAAGAGGGCCCTTCGAATAGGAGGGGCTCGACCCTCTCGCAGATCAAATAGAGAGCGCAGGATGGGGCCATCCGTCCGCCTCGGGCTTTCCCCGCGCGTCTGCCGCGCTTCCCTCGGATCAGCCTTTCTATGCGCTTCCCTTCGACGATTTCCATCCCATCGCCGCGAGCATTTGCGCGGCCCGGCCGAGGTCTTCGTCGGGATCGGCCGAGATGATTTCGAGAACGACGGGTCCGCGATAGGAAATCTCCTCCAGAACCGGCGGGAGGGCGGCAAAAGGGACAGAGCCCGAGCCGATCGGCCCGTGGCGGTAACGATCCCGGTTCGTATCGGAGAGATGCAATAGGGAGAGCCGCTTGCCTATCAGACGCAAGGCCTCGGACAGATCCTCGCCGGCGAAATAGCCGTTCGCGGCGTCATAAACGAGGCCCAAACCGTCGAAGCCATAGCCTTCGAGAACGGCAAGCAAAGAGGCCGCACGCGGCAGGAACGCAAACGGCATGTTCTCGACCCAAAGCGCGACGCCGAGCGCTCTTGCCCGCGGCAAAAGCTGATCGAGAGCGGCAAGAAAATGCGGCAGAAGGCGTTCCGGCGGTTCCGGGAATAGGCCGTTCGCCTTGCCGGGCCCGATGACAACCCCCGGCACTGCGAGATCGGCGGCAAGTTCGACCACCCCGCGCAGGATCGCAACCGTATGAGAGCGCATCTCGCGCGCCGCCGCGGCGAGATTGAGATCGATGTTCGGCATGTTGAGGGCGATGATGCCGAGGCCCCTTTCGGCAAGGGAGCGGCGCAAGGCCGCTCTTCCCGCGCCATCGACCTCGCCGGGCCACAGATGGCCCGGATACATCATCACCTCGAAATCGCAAAACCCGCGCCGGGAAAGGCGTTCGAGACATTGCGAGAGCGGAAGGCTTTGGATGTAGGAATAGGTATTGGCGACAAACGGGCTTTCCGGCCGAGCCATAGGCTTTTCCCCCCTTGCCGGCTCGCCGCCTGCGCCCCTTTCCCCCGCTCGCCTTTGCGCGTCATCCATTTGCGGCGGCGGCGGAAAGACGCTCTGGCCTAAAGCCGCCGCAACGGCCTTCAGGCTACCTTCCAGATCTCCCCGGTTTTGGCGAGATGCCGGATCGGCGTGATGCTTTCGACCTGCCAGCCTTTCTTTTGCAGCCAGGCTTCGAAATCCGCCTGTTTCTGGCCGTGGCATTCCGCCAGAAGGCGCCCGTCGGCAAGCGCGAAAACAGTGGTGATGGTGGTGCGCGGGTCGGCGCGCCACTCTTTGGTCGCCTTCATTTGCGCGGTGAATTTCGCGACGTCGTCCCATCCGGGCGCCGTCCCGATCGCAATCCAGCGTCCCATGATCTCTCCTTTACAAATGCGAGGCGGGCCCTCTCGGAAAGGGCCTCGTCGAGGTTATTTATGCGCCTTTCGGCGGCACGAACGGATAGGGGATCGGGCGGCCGCCGCGGATCGGCAAAACGATGGTCGCCTTCCCCGGACAGCTTTCGACGTCGCCGTCGAGCCTCATGCCGACATCGAGATCGACAAAACCAAGCCCTTCCTTTTCGGATTTGCCGGTGGCTTTCGCCCACACGGTGAGGGTGTCGCCCGGAACGATCATCGCCCGGTGCTGGAACGACACCTTCCACGGCCAGCCGTCGGGAAGACACAAGTCTTTGAGATAGCGCGGCAGGATGCTCTGCTTCCAGGATCCCTGCCCGAGGATGTTAGGCAGGCCGTCGTGGTAGACCGCAAAATTCTGGTCGTAATGGATCCGATGCCAGTTTTCTATGGCCGCGCTCCAGCGGAAGAGATGGGTCGGCGTCATAGGGCCGATGACGAGAGGCGGCAATTCTGCGCCGACGCTCACGTCGTCGTAATAGAGCTGAGCCTTGAAGCGAAGCTCGTCCGCGCTCACCATGACTTCTTCCTCCTAACGCCTGATGGTCGACGCCCGCAGGATGCAAAGGCGGTCGCCGTCCTGGTTGGTGTAGGTCGTCTCCGTCGTGATGACGAGCATCGGGCTGCCGTCCTTGGTGATGTGCCCTTTGATGTCCGCGTAACGCGCTTGCGAATAGATGCGGTCGCCCAATCGCGGGTATTGGTAAAGCTCGATCTCGTTGCCGGCGTTGAGAATGCGCTTCAACGGCGTCGGCACCGGCGGCAAGGCCCCGGGCCCGCTGTCGCCGCCTTCGCGTACCCCGCCGATGCCGTCCGACTCCGGGTTTTCGCGAAACGCGCGCGAGATCGGGTCTTCGGCGCCGGCCGGCGTTTTGCGACTCAAATACGAGCAGTAGATCGGCGGCGTCACGATCCCGCCGAAGCGCGTCTTCCTGGCAAATTCCTCATCCCAGTAACGCGGATCGGGATCCATGATGGCATTGGTAAAAAGGCGCAAACCCTCGCGCTCGATGCCCCAACGGGGGCTTGCTTCGACCCTCTCGGCCGAGGTGCCGATCAACGCCTTTATCTTGTCGGTCAAAGGATTTTCGGCTGCGCCGGTCTTGGCCTCGCTCATCGGCAGCTCCCTAAGGGTCTCGGACGATGGCGGGCCGGCTTTGCGATCGCCGGCCCGCCCACGAAAGCGTCTTCTTCGGGCCTTGGCCCTTTACTTCGCCGGAACCATGGGCTTGGGGAAGAATTCCTCTTCCCACGGCCAGGCTCCGTTAACCTCGTAAGCGGGCAAGCCACCTTTGACGCGGTCGAGATACGGGCTCGTTATCGGCTTGTCCCACGGATAGATGCAGCCTTCATAGGCCTTCGGACCGAGCATGAAGTGTTTTGCCTGCTCGATCGTTTCGACAAAAGGCGCATTGGCGTCGAACAACTGCTCGCGCCTTGTCGGCCGCGGGCCGGCGCGCGAGACATGACCAAAGGCATAACGGCCGATCATCTTTTCGAGCATCCAGGCGCATTCGACGAGCTTATTGAGATCGACCCCGGTCTCGATCCCCATGCCTTCGAGCATGTGCATGAAATCCTCGGTCGGCGCCATGCTGGTGGCGCGGCCGTTGCCGCAATAAGGGCAGCCGCCGATGCCGCCGACGGTGCCTTGAAGGCGCAGCGTGTCCTCGCCGTCGAGCGCCTTGATGGCGGCGTAAGCGGTGGGGAGCGCCATCCCTCGGGCGTTGTGAAGATGGGCGTTGAAGTCATGGATCTCGGGCCAGCGCTCTTTGACGCGGCCGAAGATCTGCTCGATCTTGAGAGGATGGCACCAGGCCATCGGGTCGCCGACGCTGACTGCGGTCACCTTGATGCCGACCGCGTCCCACAGCTCGTGCTGCTTTTCGAGAAACTTCATCGTCATATCGACGCTGAAGTCGCCGACGAAATTGGAGCCGAAGGTGGCATTGGTTCCGATCCCGGCCGCCTTGGCGCCCTTGGCCACGGCGTTCTCGATGATCTGCGGCCAACGCGCCATTTCCTGCATCTGCGAGCGGTTGGTGTTGCGGCGCACGAAGACGTCGCATTGGTGGACAAATAGCCGCGGCACCCCGCTTCCGCGCTCGATCGTGAGCGGCGGCGCGTATTGCTTGGCGCGCTCGACGCCTTTCTCGTTGAGGGCGAGAGCGGTGTATTTGACGCCTGGCTTCGGGTGGAACTTCTGCACGATCTCGTCGATCCGAGCCATTTGCGGCGTGTATTTCGGACTGACGAAAGAGCCGACGACGATTTCCTCGAGACCGGTTTCGGAAAGGGCGTCCAAAAGCTCGACCTTGGCGTCGACCGGGATGTTGGCATCCTCGATCTGCATGCCCTCGCGCATCACCTCTTCGGTATAGACGATCTTGGGATATCGACCAGCCATGGCACTTCTCCTTGTTCGATCAGTGAACCGCCGTCAACTCGCGCGCCTTGAGGGAGCGAATGCCCTGCAGTCTAGCATACAGCGTCTCGGCGGGGATGGCGGAACCTCCAAAGGCGAGGCAATCGATAAACTTGTCGTGAAGCTGGGCTTCGGAAAGCGGCCTTTCGGCGTGTCCCGTTGCCCGGCTCACCTTCGGACCTTCGATGCGCCGCCCCGACGACAGCTCGATGCACACCTGCTCCCAGGGCGGAGAGCGCCGGTTTTCGGGATCGACCTCATCGGTGATGTCGAGTTCGACCCGGCGCATCATGCTTTGCACCTCGGGACGGCGGACAAAGGAGTCGGTCAGCTCCTGAAGAGTGACGCGCCGGGCAATGAGGCTCGAGGCCATCGCAAATTCCATGCTGAACTTGGCGGAAAGCCCTGTGTCCGGCTGATGGTTGCGCAGGATTTTCGAGGTCAGGCGGCCGAAATGGACCGAAACCTTGCGCACGTCGTCGGGCTTTACCGGATGTTCGGCGAGGAGTTCGAGGATGCTGTCGATGGCGCGGTGGGTGCCGTAACAGGCCGGATACTTCTTGATGCTGAGCCCGTGTTTGAGGATCGCCCACTCCTCGCCGAGACGGCCGTCGCCGTCGCGATCGGGGCCGCCCTCCGGCGAGACGGCGGTGAGGAAGCCTTGCGGGTGTTCGAGAGCGTCCTCACTCGCGGTGAAACCGGCTTCGGCGAGCCGCGCCGCCATGATCCCGGCATGGGCCGCGCGCCCGGCGTGAAAGGGTTTTGTCATGGTCCCGAAATTGGCCATGATGCCGGCGCTTTGCGAGGCGCCGAGGGCGATCGCGATGGCCGTGCGCGCCGGATCGAGACGGCGCATCTTGGCGCAGGCCGCGGCCGCGCCGATGGCGCCGAAGATCCCGGTCGGATGCCAGCCTTTGGCGTGGTAGGTCGGCATGTCGCGCCGGCAAAGCTCGGCCCAGGTCTCGTAACCGGCGACATAGGCGACGATCATGTCGAGGCCGCCCGCGTTCAAAACCTCCGCTTCGGCGAGGATCGCGGGAACCAGAACCGTCGACGGATGGCCCTGCATGCCGACGTCGTCGTAATCGAGGGCATGGGCCGCGGCGCCGTTGATCCAGCCGGCCTCGGGGCCGGGGCTCCTCTCGCCGCTGAAATAAAGCGAGGCCGGCCCCGCCGGAGGTGCGAGGACGCTTTTGAGGATCTGCGTTGACGCCTCATTGCGCCCGGCGATCATGGTGCCGATGCAGTCCGTAAAGCCGAGGCAGGCAATCCTCACCGCCTCTTCCGGCAACCGGTTCGGCGACAGATCGGCGACGAACTGGCCGAGCGCTTTGGTGAGTGTCATTGTCCGTTCCCTTTCCCTGCAATCGCGGCGGCGATTGTCCCGGAGCTTTTTGTGCCGGCACTCTAGGCCGCCCGCCGCGCGCCCACCACGTTGTTTTCGCATATGAGATGAGAGGATTTCGAGGCGCCGGCGCCGCCCATTTGCGCGTTTAGGGAAGGATCGGCGGCCGCGCGAAAGGCGATTCGATCGGGATCGACGAAATCCGTCGCGGCCGGCGTCGAGCAGCCTATGATCGAAAAATAAAAGAGCCCAAACGAAGGTTTGAGGAAAGGACCTCTATGAGCGAACCGAGAGCCGAGACGAACAAGGCCGAGAGCGCGGCCCCGGCCGAAGCCGCGCGGGCTTTTCTCGCCGAACTCGAACAAAAGGCGCGGCTTATCCGGACCCCCTGCGGCGAGGGGACGATGGCTTGGCGGCTCTGGGGCCGAGGGCCGGCGCTCGTCCTTTTCCACGGCGGCGCCGGCTCCTGGCGCCACTGGGTGCGCAACATCGAGTTGGCCGCGCGCAGCCGCACCGTGATCGCGGCGGACCTGCCGGGGCTCGGCGATTCAACGCGCGCCCCTGACCCTGTCGGCGCGCCGGCGATCGCCGCGATCGTTGCCGAGGGCCTCGATAGCGTCCTCGGCAAAGGCGAGCGTTACGATATCGCCGGTTTCTCGTTCGGCGCGGTGATCGCAGGGCTTCTCGCGGCGCAAGGGAAAGAGCGCGTCCGCTCCCTGACCCTGGTCGGCTCCGGCGGCCTCGGACCGCCGAGCCGTTCGGTTCCTCTTCTCAAGGTTCGCGACAAGACCGGCGCGGAGAGAAGGGAGGCGCACCGCGCCAATCTCGCGCGGATGATGATCTTCGATCCGGCGAAGATCGACGCTCTCGCCTTGGAGATCCAGGAAGAGAATTCGAAAAGGGCGCGCCTCAATAGCGGCGGCATGTGGATTTCGCCGGTCTTGCTGGACGCCCTGCCGCTGGTGCGCGCCCCGGTTCACGCCGTCTGGGGCGAACACGAGATGGCAGACCGCACCCTTCTCGATCGCCGCATTGCCCTCATGCGGCAGGCGCGCGCCGATGCCGACGTGACGGTCGTCAAGGGCGCGGGACACTGGGTCTTTTACGAGGCGGCCGAAGAGTTCAACGCGCTCCTCGCGCTTTTCCTCGAATAACGACGGCGGCGCGGGTCCTCAGACCCTCCTTCCTGCAAGGATCAGCGCGGCGCCCCGTAGCCTCCCTCGGCGGGCGGCGGCCCGCCATAGCCTCCTCCGGAGGAGGACGATGCGCCGCCGCCATAGCCGGCGCCGCCGGGCGCTCCATAACGGCCACGCGCGGCCCGCCAGGCCCGCATTTCGTAAGGCTCTATGATGCCGTTGTGATCGGTGTCGATGCGATCAAACCGGCGCTCGGCGAACATCGCCGCCCGATCGGGGTCGCGGCCATGGTTGATCGCGCGCCTGCGGGCGCGGGTGATGAATTGCCGCCTCGTGATCCCGTGAACCCGACCGTAGGAAGGGGGGGGACCATAGGACGGCGGAGCGGAGGGAGCAGGCGGACCATAGGAAGGCGGCGGTCCCGCGCCCTCGCCGTAACCGGGAGGAGAGCTCGGCGGATAGCCGCTTGCTCCCGGCGGCGGCCCGCTTTCCTCATAGCCCGTTGCAGGCGGAGGGCCGCCATAACCGCCGTCAGGAGGAGGCGGCCCGCCTTCGGCATATCCCGGGCCCGGTGGCGGGCCGGGAGGGTAAGGTTCGGCGGCGCAGGCGCCGAGGACGAGCCCGGCGGCGATGATCGCGGCTGCGCCAAGAGACAAAGACGGCAGCCTCTTTCCAAGAGTCAATCGGGGCGGCTCGATCATTCCTGAAACACTCCTTTAGGGCGTCTTCGGTTGAGCGGTCCCCGCCCTTTTCGCGGCCGGCGGCGGGAAGGGCGAGCCGCGCAAAAGCGTTGCCGAGGCCGCACCATCAGAACGCGCCTCGCCTCTTTTGATCCCGCCTTGTTGCACGATCTCTTCCCGCTTGTCGCTTGCCCTGCCGCAGCCCGCGCGGGCCCTTTATAGATAGGCGGGAAAAAGCCGATCCCTCCCCGCGCCTTGCGCAAAAGCGCCTTTGCCGCAACGCCTCTCACCCTCCCGCGCTCCCTTTCCCGCCAAGCCCCAAAAGGCGGCGCGCGAGAGTGAGATGCGGTCTGTCGAGCATTCGTCCTTCGAGCGCGATCGTTCCCGACCCGGGGTTCTGGGCAAAGAGAGAGACCACCTTTTTCGCCCAAGCGATTTCCTCTTCGCTCGCGGTGAAGGCCTTGTTGATCACGCCGACCTGCGCCGGATGGATAGCGATCTTGGCGACAAAGCCTGCCCTGCGCGCCGCCTCGCATTCCGCCCGCAACCCTTTCTCGTCAGCGAAATCGGTGCTGACCGTGTCGATCGCCGCAACCCCGGCCGCCGCCGCAGCCAAAAGGCAAAGCGCGCGCGCCAAGCGATAAACGTCCTCGTAAACGCCGTCCTTTCGGCGATTGTTCCCGCCGACGACGGCCGCCAGATCCTCGGCCCCCCAGGTGAGGCCTTCGAGGCGGTCGGAAACTCCCTGGTAGCCGCCCAAGGAAAACATCGCCTGCGGCGTTTCGGTGGCGATCGCGATCACCTTGACGGCGCCGGCGGCAAGCCCGGAAGCGGCCTCGAGGGCAGAAAGCGCGTGATCGAGAGAAGAGAGATCGGCGGGAACGCATTTCGGCAAAAGGATCCCGTCCGGTCCCGCCGGGATGACCGCAGCCAGATCTTCGAGCGCCCATTCGCTCGCGAGAGGATTGATGCGGACAAAACGGCGGAAGGAGGAACCGCGGCTTGCCGCGAGAAAGGCCCGCGCGGCGACCCTCGCCTGCGGCCGGTTTTCCGGCACGACCGAATCCTCGAGATCGAGAATGAGCGCGTCCGCACCCGTTTGCGGCGCGCGGGCGAGTTTTCTTTCGCTGTCGGCGGGGACGAACAGAAGCGAGCGCATCAGGAGACCTTTGGCCGGCAAAGCATCAAAGCCGCGCGTTTGCAGACGGCCACGATCTCGCCCCTCTGGTTGAGCCCCTGATGCTCGAATTCGACGATGCCGGCGTCGGCGCGCGAGCGGCTGCGGCGCGTGCCTAGCACGATCGTGCGCGCTCTCAAGGTGTCGCCGTGGAAGACCGGTTTTGGAAAGCGGACCTCGGTCATGCCGAGGTTGGCGACGGTGGTGCCGAGAGTGGTGTCGCCGACGGAAAGGCCGACGACGAGGCCGAGAGTGAAGATGCTGTTGACGAGGCGCTCTTTGAACTCCGTCCCTTTGGCGAATTCGGCGTCGAGGTGAAGGGGCTGAGGGTTCATCGTCAGGGTGGTAAAGAGCACGTTGTCCATCTCGGTAACGGTGCGCGTGGTCTCGTGCTCGAATATTTCGCCTTCGGCGAATTCCTCGAAATAGCGTCCGCTCATCGCTTCTCCTCCTTTTGCGGCCCCCTTTCGCGGCGGAGGGGTGCGATCATCGCCTCGGGCCGCACCCAGCGATCGAAATCGGCGGCGCGAAGAAAGCCGGTCTGCAAAGCCGCCTGCCGCAGCGACAGCCCTTCGCGCTCCGCGAGAAGGGCAATCTGCGCCGCCTTTTCGTGGCCGATATGGGGGACAAGGGCGGTCGCGAGCATCAAGCCGCTTTCGAGATGCTCCCTGATCCGCTTCTCGTCGGGCTCGAGGCCTCGGGCGCAGCGCTCATCGAAAGAGCGACAGGCGTCGGCGAGAAGCTCGGCCGATTCGAGAACATTATGCAAGATCACCGGCTTATAGGCGTTCAATTGAAACTGGCCCTGCGAGCCGGCGAAGGCGACCGCATGATCGTTGCCGAAAACCTGCACGCACACTTGTGTCAAGGCTTCGCATTGCGTGGGGTTGATCTTGCCGGGCATGATCGAGGAGCCGGGTTCGTTTTCCGGGATCTTGAGTTCGCCGATCCCGGCGCGCGGGCCGCATGCGTAAAGGCGTATATCGCTCGCGATCTTGTAAAGGGCGCCCGCAAGGGTGCGCAGCGCGGCGCTCGCATTGACGAGAGCATCGTGAGCGGAAAGCGCGGCGAACTTGTTCAGCGCCGAGAGGAAAGGCCGGCCCGTCTCTGCCGCGATCATGGCCGCCGCGCTCTCGCCAAAACGCGGATCGGCGTTGAGCCCGGTGCCGACCGCGGTGCCCCCGAGGGCCAGAGAAAGGAGCCGCTTTTCCGCACTTTCGATCAGGGCCATCCCCTCTTGGAGCTGGGCTTCCCAACCCGAGATCACCTGCCCCAATAAAATGGGTGTGGCGTCCTGAAGATGGGTTCGGCCGACCATGACGATCCCCGCATAGGCCGCCCTCTTTTCGCCGAGCGTGCGCGAAAGCCCGGCAAGCGCCGGGAGAAGGCGGCCGGAGAAAGCCTCGACCGTGGCGATATGCATGACCGTCGGGAAGACGTCGTTCGAGGATTGCCCGCAATTCACGTCGTCGTTCGGATGGATCGGCGACTTCCCTCCGAGAGCGCCGCCGGCGAGCGCGTTGGCCCGATTCGCGATGACCTCGTTCGCGTTCATGTTGGTTTGCGTTCCCGAGCCGGTCTGAAAGACGACGAGGGGAAATTCGGCGTCGAGCGCGCCCTCGATCACTTCCTGCGCCACCCTTTCGATAAGCGCCGCCTTTTCCGCGGAAAGGACGCCCAGATCCCGGTTCGCTCGGGCCGCGCTTTTCTTGACGATCCCGAGCGCGCGTATGACCCCGCGCCCCCAGCGGAAACGATCTTTCCCGATCGGGAAGTTTTGCCGCGAGCGCTCCGTCTCGGCGCCCCAAAGCCGCTCGGCCGGCACCTTGACCTCGCCAAGGGCATCCCCTTCGATGCGGTATCGCGCCTTTCTAGCCATCCCTTCGCTTCTCCCCCAAAGCTCGGGGTTGCGGTCCCGGCGAAAGCGCCTAGGCTAAGACTTTGCTTTCGAGGACCGCGAGGTGGGCGCACAGTGATAGCATCGCCGGGCAGAAAGGGCATGGCGAAAAAAGGCGATCGCACCGGGGCGCAAGCGCTCTTCCCCAAAGCGCGGCCGCGGGGACCCGGCGGCGGCGCCCGGGAAGGATAAAAAACCCTTTTGCCGGGGCAGAGAACGAGCCTGTGGATATCAATCGTCTGATCGTCGAGAACGGCGCCTATTTCTATCTGATCGCGTTCGCCTGGACCTTTCTCGAAGGCGAGACGATCGTCCTTGTTGCCGGCTTTGCCGCCGCGCAAGGCTTTCTCAATCCGGTCTTTCTTCTGTTTGCGAGCTGGCTCGGGAGCTTTAGCGGCGATCAGCTTTATTTCTGGATCGGCCGATTCTTCGGGTCGCGGGTGCTGAGGCTCTTTCCCCCTTGGCGGCGCGGGGTCGAAGCCGCGCTTTGCTGGCTTGAACGCTACGACGCAGGGTTCATCCTCTCCTTCCGTTTCATCTACGGGATCCGCAACGTCTCCTCTTTTGCCATGGGGTTGTCGCAGATCAACTGGCAGCGGTTCCTGTCGTTGAACTTCCTTGCGGCGGCATTGTGGGCCGCGGTGTTCGTCGGCTTCGGCTATTTTCTCGGCCACGCCTTTCGCGCGATGCTCGGCGACCTCGCCCGTTCGTTCAGCCTCGTCATGCTCGGCGTCTTTCTCCTTCTCGCGGTCGCGATCGGCCTTTGGCGCCGGTGGCGCAAAAGGCGCCGGGGCGGCTTTGCGGCGCTTCGGGGCGCTGCACCCGCCTTCGCCCCTTCCCTTCTTTCAAAGAATGACCTCGACGCCGCTGCCGATCTCGAGGCGAAGGAGGGCGTCGGCGCGCCCGCCATTGACGGCAATCTCTGCGAGACCGTTGGCGTTCTCGTACCAGAACGCGCTTCCCCGCCCGACGTCGGCAAAGGTTCGGGCGCGGGCGAATATCCCTCCGCCGGCCCCAAGCCGCGCCGTTGACGGCAGGAAAGAAGCCCGCAGCCCCGTGATCGCATTGCCGAAGCGGTCGATATAGACGATCTGCGGCAGATCGTCCGGCCATTCCGGGCGGCGGCCGCTTTCGCGCGCGCGCAGAGCCCCTTGCGGGCGCTCGCCGAGAGCGAGCCGCGCCGCCGCCGGGGCAAACACGTCGCGCCCGTGAAAGCTCGCGGAAAGCATGCCGAAAGGCGGCTCTCTGGGCGCGATTTCCCAGCTTCGAGAGCGGCGGGCGCGCCGTCTCACCAGCTCGAAAAGCCCGTTTTCGGGACCGACAAAGGAACGCCCGTCGGCTTCGAGGATGATCGCTTCGCGATCGCTTCCCACACCCGGATCGACGACCGCAAGAAAGACGGTTGCGGGCACAAACCAGGACGCATAAGCGGCGAGAAGGTAGGCCGCGGGCTTAGGACTTCTCGCAGGGGCGTCGGCAAAAAGATCGACGACCGGCACGGCCGGTGCGAGAGAGTGCAAAACCGCTTTGACCTGGCCCGTATACGGGCCTTCGAGACCGAAATCGGTGAAGAGCACGATCATGACGCCGACTATGGGAAGCCTCCCCTCTTCTCCGCAAGCCCGCACAAGGCAGAGGAGCGTCCGGGCGCGCCCTTGAAATCGGTTTGCGGGCGGCTATGATCGCGCCATCGGGCATGATGGTTTTCGGGGGACCAGATGGGGAAAATCGCCCTTCTAATGACGCTCGGGACAGTAATGCTCGCGGCAACGACGCTCGGGGCCGTTTCGGCAGCGCAGGGCGTCTGCTTTACAAAAGCCGACAACGACGCCAAGGCGGCCATCCTCTTTCAGACAAAGCTGATGGTGGCGAGTTCGAGCTGTCACGATCTGACCTATGCCCGCTTTCGCCTGCGCAACCGGCTTCAGATCATCCGCTATCAGAACCAGATGATCGCGCATTTCCGCCGCGGCGGGGCGCGCCTTCCCGCGCAACGATTCGAAAGCTGGATAACCGAGCTCGCCAACGAGGATGCGGGAAAGGTGGCCGGCCTGACGATCCCGCAAGTGTGCGAGAAGGCGGCAGGCCTTTTCACTCTCGCCAAAAGCCTCGACGCCAAAGGATATCGGCTCTACGCCGCCGCCGAAGCGAAAAAAGACCCCTCCGACGACCGGCGCTGCGGGCGCTGAAAGAACGCCTCAAAGCGCCGGCCGCTGAGCGGCCGGCGCGCGCCTCTCTGCGCTGAGGCGGAAAAGCCGCCCTCTCTTACCGGCAGAACGGCGAAGGCCCGAGATTGACGGCTCTGGGCGAGGTCGCCGCACCCAAAAGCCCGCCGCCGGCGGCGCCCGCCGCCGCGCCGAGCGCGGGAGCGCCGGCGATGGCGCCGATTGCCGCACCTCCTGCCGCACCGATCCCCGCACCGGTTACCGCGCGGCAACCGGGGGTGACGCCGCACCCCGCGAGCGTCAAGGCGCCGAGAAGGCCGGACACGGCGAAAAGAGGTCTGACACCTTTGCCGAGGACGCCCGCAAAGACGCCCTGGCGCAAGGAATGGATCGCTGTCGTAAGAGGTCTCATTCTGTTCGCTCCACAGGCCGCGACACCGCAGATTGTGGTGCCGGAAACTTTCTAAATGGAAAACAACCGAACGGCGCCGAGGGTTCCGCGCGGCACCAGGGGTTGCCGAGCCCTTTCCCTTTGCCGCGCGGGCCGAAGCCGAGCGCGAGGCGGCGCGGCTTCACTTTCGCGAGCGCGATTTGTGGATTTTTTCGCATCCTTGCGGCATCATCGCCCTGCCGAAAGCGGGCATGGTGCGGGATCGGTCGAGCGTAAGGCGTTCGCGCCTTTCCCGTTTTGCCCTCACCGCGGCAAGGGCGGGGAGGCGCCCTCTGTTTGCGGCAAAAGGAAAGGCCGCCACGCTGGCGCCATGATTGGCGTCCTCTTTCTGGCGGGCGGCGCGCGGAGGGTGTTGGAAATGAGGTGGTTGGCAAGCGTGTTCCTGGCGGCGGGGCTTTTGTTCCCCGGCTTCGCGGCGGCCGCGCCCGCCTCCGCCAAAAGCCTCCCGGCGCCATCGACCGCCGCCTACAGCTCCGTCTATGACGACCTCAATCTGTTCAACCAGGCTTTCGACCGCATCCGCCGCGACGCGGTGCAGCAGATGGCGGGGGAGCCTTTGGTGCGGGCCGCGATCGCCGGCATGTTGGCTTCCCTCGATCCCCATGGGGCCTATTTCGACAAAAAGGCGCTCTCTCTCGGGCGCGGCGCCGAGGATACGGTCGGTCTCGCGGTGACGTTGCGGCAGGGGACGGTTCGGGTGATCGCGCCGCGCGAGGGCTCTCCGGCGGCCGCGGCGGGCATCAAGGCCGCAGACATCATCTTGACCATCGGCAAAAAGCCGGCCGGCGTGATGACCCTCGGCGATATCGAAAAGCGGCTCCAAGGCCCGCCCGGAAGCGTCCTCGAATTGCAGATCGAACGCGCCGGCATCGATCATCCTCTCAAAGTCAAGGTGACGCGCGCGCTCTTCAGCTTGCAGACGGTCAGCTCCCGGCTTTTGGGGGATATAGGTTACATACGCCTTGCCGGTTTCGACGCCGGCACGCCGGCGGCCGTGGCGGCGGCAATCTCGGATTTCAGGCAGAAGCGCGGGAAAAAGCTGATCGGGATCATCCTCGATTTGCGCAACAATCCGGGAGGGAATTTCGCCTCCGCGGTCAAGGTCGCCGATGAGTTTCTCGACAAAGGGGTGATCGCCCTCATCGAGGGCCCGCAGCCGCCGTCAAAGCCGATCCGGGCAAAGGCGGGGGATCTTGCCTCGGCTCTGCCGATGGTCGTCCTCATCAACCGCGGTACGGCCGACGAGGCCGAACTCCTCGCCGCCGCGCTCAAGGACAACCGGCGGGCGGTTCTGGTCGGCAGGCGCAGCTTTGGCGAAAGCGCGATCGAGGCGATGATCCCGCTCGCCGACGGCGGCGCGATCCGTCTCGCCACCACACGCTTTCTCACTCCCGACGGCCGCAACATCGAAGGCAAGGGCATAAGTCCCGACATCGCGGTAAAGCCGCTAAAGCTCGTCAAGATCAAGGAGGGCCTGCGCATCCGCGAGGCCGATCTGCCCGGTGCGCTCAAAAACCCCGACGGCAAGACGCTGCCGCCGGCGCCGGCAGCGGCCGGGCCCGGGGCCGCCTTCGCAAGCCACGGCGACGAACAGCTCGTCCGCGCCGCCGATATCCTGCGCGCTCTCGCCATTGCCAAAAGCCCGGACCCGGGGTGAGTCTGGTGAAAAAGCGGGGCGATGCGTTTGCGCCGCGGGAAAGCCGGCGGCGCCGGAGTTCTGCCAGCGGGCGCGGCCCCGCAAGCGGATAAGCAGAACTCGCGATGGGCACGGTCATCCTCGAACGGCGCCAAGGGGTGTTGGAGATCATCCTCAACCGCCCCGATATCTTGAACGCCGCCAACCGCGAGCTGATCACCGAATTGGCCGAGGCCGCCGCCGAAGCGGAGAACGACCCTGGCGCGCGGGCGGTGCTTTTGCGCGGGGCCGGCTCGCATTTCATGGCCGGCGGGGACATCCGCATGTTCGGGGAGCTGTGCGCGCTTTCGAGCGAGGCGCGGCGGGAGGCGCTTTACGAGATTGTCGACGGCCTCCATCCGATCCTTCTCTCGTTGCGTCACATGGGAAAGCCGGTCGTCGCCGCGGTCCAGGGCGCCGCAGCCGGGGTCGGCCTCAGCCTCGTTCTCGCCGCAGACCTCGCGCTTGCCGCAGAAAACGCGATCTTTGCCTTCGGCTACATCCATCTCGGGACGAGCCCCGACGGGGCGGCGACGGCAACCTTGCCGAGGCTTGTCGGGTTGAAGAGGGCGACCGAACTGATGTTTCTCGGCGAGCGCTTCGATGCGCGCCAAGCGCTCGAATGGGGCCTCATCAACCGGGTTGTGCGAGAAGAGGCTCTTTTGCCCGAGGCGCGCGCTCTCGCCGGCCGTCTCGCCGCCGGGCCGACGGCGGCCTATGCGCGCACGAAAGCCCTGATCGAGGCTTCGAGCCGGCAGGCGCTCGCTACGCAGCTAAAGCGCGAAGCGGAAAGTTTTGCCGCCTGTGCCGCGAGCGAGGATTTTGTCGAAGGGGTGCGCGCCTTTCTCGAAAAGCGCCCGCCTTCTTTTAACGGGCGGGGCTGAGCGAGCGTTTCCTTGAGGCGGGGGACCGCGCGATGACGAGCCGAGCTTGGCGTTTGTGGCCGCTGCTGCCGGCGGTCCTCTCGGCGGCCGCGCTCAGCGGTTGCTATTTCAATCCTTATACGGGATACGTCTATCCTTGCGACGCGTATTACGGCTGTTTCTCGACGCCTTATTATTCCTACCCGCCTTATTATTTTTACCCGCCGGGCCCGTGGGGTTTTGCGCCCGGCGCTTTCGGCCGGAGCGCAGGGCGTTTGCCGCCGCGATCGGCGCCGCCCTCGACAGCGGGTGCGGTCGCTGCGAAGAGGCTTCCCCCGGCCCCTCCCTCGACTTCCCGGCCTTCGACCCGCTAGCAGCCTTTCAGCTCCCTTTCACCCGCTCGCTTCTGCCGCTTCGAGGGCCTCCATCACTTTGAAAGCGTCGCTGAGCGCCGCGGGGTCGTGCGTGCGGATGAAGTCGGCGCCCTTCGATGCGGCATAAAGTTCGGCCGCCAGCGTCGCCGCGGCGAGACGGGAGGGAGGGCTCTGCGCCGTAAGGGCGCGCAAAAACGACTTGCGTGAAACCGAGACGAGGACGGGAAGGCCATAGCGCCCTTTGAGACGATCGAGGTTGGCCAAAACCGAAAGCGAGGCTTCTCCCCTTCGGCCGAGGAAATAGCCCATGCCGGGGTCGAGGATCAGCCGTTCGCGGGCGATTCCCGCCTCTTCGAGCGCTCTCGTCCGGGCGTCGAATAAGCCTTCGATGCTGCGCCAGACTTCCCCTTCCGCCACATCCGCCTGCCCTGCCCGGTCGCGTTCGAGAAGGGCATGCATGACGATGAGCCGCGCCTTCGAGCGGGCGAGAAGAGGGTACAGGGCCGGGTTTTCGAAGCCCTTTATATCATTCAGAAAAGCAACCCCGCGCGCGATCGCCCAGCGTTGCGTTTCGGGCCGGAAGCTGTCGACCGAGATCGCTGCGCCCCGCGCTTCGAGAGCGGCGACCACAGGCTCGAGGCGGCGTATCTCTTCGTCCGCGCCGACCGCCGCCGCGGCGATGTTGCTTGCCGAAGGGCCAAGATCGATGACGGCGGCTCCCTCGTCGAGGAGGCGCAAAGAGTGTTCGATCGCCGCCGCCGGGTCGAGATAAAGGCCGCCGTCGGAAAAGCTGTCCGCGGTGAGGTTGACGATGCCGAAGATCGGCGGACGAGCCTTCACCGCTTTCTCCCTTTCATCCGCGCGGAATCGCCGCCGCCCTCACGGCTCGCGTCCCCGTTCGAGGATCGCGCCGACGCCGTCGGCATCGGCGAAAACGTCCAGTTTTTCGACAGAGACCCTCACCCTTTCGACTTTGGGATCGAGAAGGCAGACGGCGCAGATGCGTTCGGCCAAGCCCTCGCAAAGATCGACGTGGCCCTTTTGCGCGATCTCGCGGATCCGGGCCACGACCTTTTCGTAATTGATGACGCGGCCGCGATCTTCGCCCGGGAAAGGGGACGCGGCGAGAAGATCGACTGAGACGCGTACGCGCTGTTTGTGCCGGCGCTCGCTCTCGTCTATGCCGATGCTGCACATCAGAACAAGGCCGCGTATGGTGACGGTGTAGCGCGCCTGGGAGGGCGAGGAGCCGAAACCCTCGCCGAAAGAAAGATCGCTCTTTGTCATCCCGCGAGGATGCCCGAACGGGAAGCCGCGCGGCAATGCGACAGTCGGACTTTTTTGTAGGATTGCCGCATGCTATCGTCAGCGACGGCAACGGCAAGCGGGCAATGGGCTTTTTCTATTTTGTGATCGGCGTCCTGGTCGGCCTCTCTCTGATCGCCGCCTTGCCCTTCCTTTTTGCCCTCTTCGGCATGGCGCTGGCGCTCGCCATGATCCTCTTTCTGCCGCTTTTTGCGGCGGCCTTTTTCTTTTTCGGCGTCCTCGCGCTGATGCCGGCGATCGGCTATGCCCTTGCCATCGCCGCTCTTATCGTCATCCTGTGGGTCAGCGAAAAGAAACGGCGGCCGACGGGAGGGCGCGCATAAACGCCGCCGCCGGCCGCTCCGCCACAAAGCCAAGCAAGAGAAGAGGGATGCCGCGGCGTTGACGCCGGTTTTGGGCCTCGGCCGCGGCACCCTTTTGCTGCGAGCGCTCTAGCGCCAGTGGCCTCCGAGCCAGACCCAGCCGCGAGCCCCGCGGTGGATCCAATGCCCCGGCACCCAGGCGGCTCCGACGCGCGGGCCGATCACCCATCTTCCGCCGCCCCACACCCAACGGCTCCCTCTCCACCACCAGTGGCCGGGTTGCCAGACGTATCTCGCGCCCGGGCGCGGCGGGATCACTTCGCGCCGCAAAGGCGGAGGTCCGAGGCGGACAAAGACGTCGGCCTGTATAAGCTGCACCCCAGAAGGCTGGGCGAGGGCCGGCGCCCCCGTGGCCAAGAGCGCGAGGACGGCAACCGCCCCGGCGCCGTGGCGCAAGCTCGAGGCAAATCTTTGCAACAGCGCAGTCTTGGAAACGCCTATGGCAACATCTGATCGCATGTTCTTTCTCCTTTGTTCAGACGGATTGCTGTTGTTTGTGAGACCTACAGTTGCAACATCGCCAGGTCAGTCCGCTTCGGCGCGGTGAGCGGGAAATCCCACCCGCGCCGAGACCGACCTTCCTGAGGCCTTCCGGCACCGAAGGGCCGAACCAATCGAAGAGAGCCTTTCAAACGATGGGCGCCGACCATCCCTTTCCGCTTTTGCCGCCGCAAACGCGACCCTTTGCGAAGGCTCGCATCGGGATCGGCGACACCGCGGCATTCTCGTTCTCGCAGTAGATTTGTACCGCGATGCGTGAACACAAGGCGTCGGCCACAACGATGACTCAGCCGCGATCATCGGGGCTCCTCCTCCCCGCCGGCACGCCGGCAAGCGAAAAGCCTTGATCGCGAGAGCCCATCTCCCTAAAGGCTCATGGGAACGAAACAGGCTGAAGCGAGAGCGCCGATGCTCCCTATCGACCCCGCCCTTCTGGACGCTTTGAGAGCCTTCGACACCCGAACCATTTGCAACGCCCGCGAAGTGGTCTCTCCCGCGCCCCGCGCCA
>JAJYIC010000178.1 GCA_021790295.1 Pseudomonadota bacterium
GAGAATGTAACGGCGAAACTGCTTCCTTTCGGCAACGAGTCGGAAATCCAGGTGATCGCCAACCTGCCCAAAGGGGCAAGCCTCGAAGAGACCGAGCGGGTGCTTTTCGCAGCGGCGCGAAGGCTCGTCGACCTCCCCGAGGTGACCTCGATCGAGGCTTATGCCGGAACCTCGGCGCCCTTCAATTTCAACGGCCTCGTGCGCCATTACTATCTGCGCGACGAGCCGCAGCAGGGCGATCTCGAAGTCAATCTGTTGCCCCGGGCCGCGCGCCGCCGCCAAAGCCACGCGATCGCGATCGAAATCCGCAAACGCCTCAAAGGCCTCCCGGTTCCGGCGCACAGTTCTATCCAGGTCGTCGAGGTGCCTCCGGGCCCTCCCGTTCTCGCCCCTCTCCTCGCCGAAATTTATGGCCCCAATGCCCATCTCCGGCGGGCGGTGGCGCGCAAGGTGAAAAAGGTCTTCGAAAGCGTTCCCTTTATCGTCGACACCGACGACAGCTTTGGCGTGCGCGCGCAACAACTGCGCTTTGCCATCGATGAGGACCGCCTCGAATTTTATGGGGTCGAGCAGCAGGCCGTTTACGACACGATCGCGGCTCTCTTCCACGGGACGAGCGTCGGCTATTCGCATCGCGGCGAAGGGATCTATCCGATCGAGATCGCAATACGCCTGCCGAAACGGGATTTGCGCCCCGGCGAAAGGCTGTTGTCGACGCCTGTTCCCGCTCGCCACGGCGTCGTCGAACTGGGCGATCTCGTGCGTCTCGTGCGGGAGAAAACCTCCTACCCGATCTTCCGCCGCGACGGCCACTTTGCCGAGATGGTTACGGCCAATCTCGCGGGCCAACTGGGGGCGCCGATCTACGGCATGCTTGCGGTCGACAAAAAGCTCGCCAAACTGGATTGGGGCACGCTCGGGCGGCCGGCGATCCGCATCCACGGGCAGCCGACAAACGAGGCAAAGCCGACCCTCCTTTGGGATGGCGAGTGGGAGATCACCTATGTGACCTTCCGCGATCTCGGCCTCGCCTTTGCCGTGGCGCTCGTCGGCATCTATCTTTTGATCGTCGCCGAATTCCGCAGTTTCCGTTTGCCCCTCGTGATCATGACGCCGATCCCTTTGACGCTCATCGGCATCATCCCCGGCCATTGGCTTTTCAATGCGCCCTTTACTGCGACCTCGATGATCGGCTTTATTGCGCTTGCCGGGATCATCGTCCGCAATTCGATCCTTCTTGTCGATTTTATCGGCCGCGAGCGGCAAAAGGGCGAGCCTTTGCGTTTATGCCTGGTGCGAGCGGGCGCGACCCGTTTCCGGCCCATTCTTCTTACCGCGGCCTCGGCGATGGTCGGCGCCGCCTTTATCCTGCCCGATCCGATCTTTCAGGGTCTGGCGATTTCGCTTCTTTTCGGGCTGGCGGCTTCGACCGCTTTGACGCTTCTCGTCATACCCGCGATCTATGTTCTTTTCCGCGACGATCTGTGCCCGCTTTCGGATCCCGGGCCGCAACGGCAAAGAGGGCGGAAGCCGGCTCGCGCGGTGATCGAAGAGGGCAGAGAAGCGGGCGCTCCGCCGCGAGGCGGGAAAGACGACGCTTCGGGCCCTTAAGACCCTCTTTCGCGCGGCCCTCTTGAGGAGCGGCGAGGCGCGTCGAAGCTCGGCCGCCCTTTATCGGCCATCGCCATCTCGATCGCGGCTCTCCTCCTCGTCTGCCCTCACTTCGAGCCACATGGCATTGAGGATGGCAAACGCGCAGGCGAGCCCCAAGCCCAAGATCCAACTGAAATACCACATGGCTTTTGTCCCCGGGCGGTCTTTCTAGTAGCTCATGGGATCGGCCCCGACCCGCCCGGCCGACAGCTTTCCCCGCATCACGCGGAAGACGAAACCCGTATAGGCGACGACAATCGGCAAAAAGACGAGAGTGGCGAGAAGCATGATGGCGAGCGTTCCTTTGCTCGAAGAGGCGTCCCATACCGTAAGGCTCATTGCGGGATCCTGCGAAGACGGCAGAAGGAAGGGGAACATGCTTACGCCGACAGTGGCGACGATCCCGGCGATCCCAAAGGCGCTCGCAAGGAACGCCGTTCTGACCGCGCCGAGAGCGAGGAAAAGCGCCGCGAGAATGGCGCCGGCGCCGCCCGAAGCAGGCGCCACCGTCATCCAAGGATAGGTCCGGTAGTTGGCGAGCCAGGCGCCGGCCTCGCGGACGACGGTTTTGCCGAGCGGGTTCGAGGGGGCGGAATGGGAAAGAGGACCGGCGAGACGATAGCCCTCGACGCCGTGAGCGATAAAAAAACCGGCAAAGGCGAAGAGGAAGAGCGTCAAAACCGCCGCGAAGATGCCTGAGCGGCGGGCGCGCCGGGCAGTGTGCCCTTCGGTCTTGATCGCCAGATAGGCGCCGCCGTGCATCGCCATCATGGCGACCGAGAGGACCCCGCAGAGAACGGCAAAGGGGCTGAACAGGTCGAAAAAACTGCCGCCGTAGGTCATCCGCAAGCCGGCGTCGAAACGGAAGGGGACGCCTTCGAGCGCATTGCCGACGGCAACGCCGAAAACGAGCGCGGAGACGGCCCCCGAAAGGCACAGGATCCAGTCCCAGCTTTGCCGCCAGAGCGGCGATTGCAGCTTGCTGCGGAAGGTGAACGCGACCGCGCGCAGGATGAGCGCCAAAAGCACGAGGAAGATCGCGAGATAAAAGCCGGAAAACGCCACGGCATAAAGCGGCGGCCAGGCGGCGAATGTGGCTCCCCCGCCGAGAATGAGCCACACTTGGTTCCCCTCCCAAACCGGCCCGACGCTATTGATGACGGCGCGCCGCTCGCCGTCGCCGCGGGCGACAAAAGGGAGCAGCATTCCGGCTCCGAGATCGAACCCGTCCATCACCGCAAAACCGATGAGGAGAGCGCCCAAAAGCCCCCACCAGATGACCCGCAAGCTGGCGTAGTCGAAAAAGGTCATGGGAGCCCGCTCCCGCCCGGTTCGGAGCCTTCTTCATCCGCCGCAAGACCAAGCGCGGCGTAGGGCCCGAGGCGGATAGTCTTCACCATGAGCGCGACCTCGATCGCGGCGAGGGCGCTATAAAAAAGGATGAAACCGGCGAGGCTTGTCCACACGGTTGCCGCCCTGACGCTCGACACCGAAAGAAATGTCGGCAGCACTCCGTCGATGGTCCAGGGCTGGCGGCCATATTCCGAGACCACCCAGCCGAGTTCGGCCGCGATCCACGGCAACGGCAAGGTTGCGATGGCGAGGCGCAGGAAAGAGCGATGCCGGTCGAGCCGCCTTTTCGCCGAAAGCCAGAATCCGAGCGCGAAAAAGCCGATCAGAAAGAAGCCGATCGCGACCATGATTCGAAACGCCCAGAATAGCGTCAGCACGCCGGGAACGGTGTCCCAGGCGGCCTTTTCGATCTGTTCGGGGCTCGCTTTCGCCGGATCGGCACGGTAGCGCTTCAAAAGAAGCGCATAGCCGAGATCCTTGACATGGCGATCGAAGGCGGCGCGGGCCGAAGCATTTTGGGGATCGGCGCGGACCTCTTCGAGGGCGCGATAGGCGATCATCCCGCTTTCGATGCGCGTCTTGTTCTGGCGGACGAGGTTTTCGATCCCCGCGACCTTGCCGTCGAGCGAGCGCGTCGCGATCAGCCCCAGGACCCAGGGAATATGGAGAGCGTAACGCGTGCGCCGGCGCGCGAGATCGGGAATGCCGAAGAGGGTGAAACCCGCCGGAGGGGCTTGCGTTTTCCACTCGGCCTCGATGGCGGCGATTTTCATTTTCTGGTTTTGCGAGGCGGTGTAGCCGCTCTCGTCGCCGAGGACGACGACGGAAAGCGCGGAGGCAAGCCCAAAGCTCGCGGCCACGGTCATCGAACGCTTGGCGAATTCCCGGTGCCGGCCGTTCAAAAGGAACGTGGCGCTGACCGCCGTCACGAATACGGCGCCCGTGACATAGCCCGCGCTCACGGTATGGACGAACTTGTCCTGCGCCACCGGATTGAACAAGACGTCGTAAAACGAGGTCAGCTCCATGCGCATGGTTTGAGGATCGAAAGCGGCGCCGACCGGATGCTGCATCCAGCCATTGGCGACAAGGATCCACAGCGCGGAGAGATTGCTGCCGAGCGCGACGAGGGCAGTGACGGTAAGGTGGCCGACCTTCGACAGACGGTCCCAGCCGAAGAAAAAGAGGCCGATAAAACTCGCTTCGAGAAAAAAGGCCATCAGCCCTTCGATCGCCAGAGGCGCCCCGAAAATGTCGCCGACATATTGCGAGTAATAGGCCCAGTTGGTGCCGAACTGGAATTCGAGGGTGATGCCGGTCGCAACCCCCATTGCGAAGTTTATGCCGAACAGCAGCCCCCAATACCGCGTCATGTCGCGCCAGATGCGGCGGCCGGTCATGACGTAAACGCTTTCCATCACGGCGAGAAGAACCGCGAGGCCGAGCGTCAGCGGCACAAAGAGAAAATGATAAAGCGCCGTCAAAGCGAATTGCAGGCGGGAAGCGTCGACGGCGTCGATCGAGATCATCAGGCCACGCAGGTCTCTCGGATTTTGTCCGGGATTCGCCCGGTTCCCGCCCTTTTGAGGCAAGGATCGTTGATTTGCCCCTTTTCGGCAACGGCAAATCGTTGCCGGGGAGAGGAAGAGGCGATCCAACGCAAACGCCGCGGGGCGCCTTCGCCGAGGCTCCTCGCCAGGCCGCGCCAATAAAAAAGGGCCGCCGAAGCGGCGCGAATGATGGGTTGTGAAGGTGCCCAGGGGCGGAATTGAACCACCGACACACGGATTTTCAGTCCGCTGCTCTACCGACTGAGCTACCTGGGCGCTCCGGCGACAAGGGCGCTTATAAAGGAAATGCGCGGCTCCTGTCCAGAAGGCGGGGAGGAGCGGACGCCTCTTCCGCGCCTCGCCGGGCGAAACCGGCGCGCCTCGGCCTCGCGCCCTCTCTGCGCCCGCGGCGCAAACGCGGGCATGCTCTTCCTTAGAGGCTATTTTGCCGCAGGGGCCGCAGGATGACGCCGATGAAGGGCGCGCCACGCCGCGATTTCCGAAGGTTCGAGGATGCCGTTATGGTCGCTGTCGATACGCGCGAAACGGCGCGCCGCAAGCTTTCCCGAGCGCTTTTTATAGTAGTCGATATACTCTTGCCGGGTGACGGCGCCCTTGTGCGCGCTGTCGATTCGATCGAAGCGGCGGGCGGCGTAATGCGCCGAACGGGCGACGGCGTGGGTGATAAAATCCCTTTGGCTCATGCTCCCCGAAGGGAGCGAGGCTTTCGCTTGCGGCCTCTGCGGGCCGGGCGGGCCTTGCGGGTTCGATTGCGCGCCGGCGCCCGGCGCCGCGAGAAAGAAAGCGAGAAGCATTGCCGCCGCCGCCCTACGCATCCTCTGGTCTCCTTTTGCTTTTGAGCCTTCAGGCTTCGAAGGGAAAAGATCATTCCCCGACACTGCGGGCAAGGGCAAGACAACGCGTTTGTCCCGCCCTCCGCTGCTGTGGCTTTTTTCTACTAGCGCGGGAGCATTCGCCGCTGACGGATTTCGCAAATGGCAAATTGGCTTGCCACTCAGGGACAAAACCGTTAAGCTCATTTGCCAGAAGCCAAACGACCACGGGCCGAGGATCGCTGCGAAAAGGCCGCGATTTCCGAAGAGTTGGGCCTTTGGCGCCAAACAGGTAGTGCTTTGACGCTTTTAACGAGGGAGGGTTCAATGACAAAGTTCAAGGGCAGACTGTTGGCCTCGGTGTCGATGGTGGCGCTGCTTACGGTTCCGGCTATGGCGTCGAGCAGCGGCAGCTTCGCCGGCGCGTCCTTTGACCATAATTGCGTGATC
>JAJYIC010000179.1 GCA_021790295.1 Pseudomonadota bacterium
GGTCGGCTCTTTCCGCGCCGTCGCCTGGCCGGTGGTCCCTTACCCGGTCGGATTCAAGGTCGATCCGGCGACGTCATTCCGGCCCGATTTCGATCTTGCACATGGGCTCGCGCTCGCCAACCTCGGCGCCAAGGAGTGGACGGGCCTTCTCGCCTACCGGCTTTTCGGCTGGAGCGACGCGCTCTTTCCCGCGCCCAGTTCCCCTTCTCTCGTTATCAAATCCCCTTGAAGGCACTGTAAGCGGAAAAAGCCGTCCACACGACAAATGCCGCGATTCCGGTCCAGTAAAGCCAACGATACATGCCGATTCCCCCGAAAACCCCGGCCGCCTCGGCGCACCGCAAGCGGCGCATCCTTTTTGCAGGCGGCAACGCGCACGCTCTTCCTGTCATAGGCGAGCCCGAGGCTTTTCCTCCCCTTCCGAGGGCCCGCGGCGAGAGGAGGCTTGCCGCTTCCCGCCGGCAAGGAGAAATAGCGCAGGAAAAAGGGTTTCCCAATCCCTGGGCAGGGCGAGACTCATATTTGTCATAGAGATTTTGCCGTTTCTTCAATCTGTGACTGAGAAACGAAAGAGAAATCTTTGCAAGGAAATGGAAATAATGCGAAAGGGCTCCGCGCCGCGACGCAGCCCCTGTCCAGTCGTAGAAATACGGGCTAACCTCGATGACGATAGGGGGGCGGAAAGGACGGCGAAACCGGCCTCACTGAGTCATGTTCGAACTTTTTTTCCTCGGTACGGCAGCGGCGGCGCCGGCCCCGGAAAGGGGCCTTCCCGCGACCCTCGTTTCTTGCGGGCGCGAGCGTTTCCTTGTCGATTGCGGCGAAGGAACGACGCGCCAGCTTGCGCGCGGGAGGGTCGGTTTTCGCGCCCTCCAGACCGTGCTTTTGACCCATCTCCATTTCGACCACCTGGGGGGACTTGCGGGCTTTGTCGCCACCCGCGAACTCTATGGAGCAAAGGAAGAGGTGGAGATCGTCGGCAGCGCCGAAACGATCGCCTTTGCCCGTCTTTATCTCGAAACGACGGTGGGCGGGGAAGGCTCCTACCGTTTGCGCCCGGTCCTGCCCGGTATCCTCGCAGAGCGCGCGGACTTTCGCATCGAAGCCTTTCCCGTCACCCATCGCGGCACAAAAAGCCTCGGTTATCTTTTCGAACGTCCGCCGCGGCGCCCTCTCGATCCGCAGAGGCTGGCGCGCTTCGACATACCCGAAGGACCGTCGCGGCGCGCTCTTGCCCGCGGCGAAAGGGTGGTTTTGGCCGACGGGCGGGCGGTCGAACCGGAAATGGTCCGAGGGCCATTGAGTGCGGGAACGAGGCTCGCCCTTGTCGGCGATTGCGAAGAGGGGGGCTCGCTCGAGGCGTCGGTCAAAGGGGCCGACGCTCTCGTCATCGAGGCGAGCTTTCTCGAACGCGACCGCCGGCTCGCCCGCGCCCGCGGCCATCTCTGCGCCGCCGAGGCGGCGGAGCTTGCCGCAAAGGCCGGGGTTGGACGCCTCATTCTGACGCACGTTTCGCAGCGATATCGGCCCGAAGAGATCGCTGCCGAAGCGGGGAGGATCTTTCCCGATGTCCGCGTCGCCGCCGATTTCGAGCGTTTTTCGATCGGCCCCAGAACGCCCGGCGGATGAGGGAGAGTTTTTCGGGATTTCGCCAAAAGCGCGCGAAAGCCGAAAAAAGCGCGGCGAGCGCTCCTATAAGGCGGGGAAACGGGTCGAAAAGAGGCAGCCTTCGAGGATGCCGCGACCGCGGTCGGGTAGGAGACGCCTCGAAACAAAGGATTGGAGGTGCGAGGAGAGCGCACCGATATCGGCGGGCGGAGTGCTCATCACATATTGGACGAGATTGTCGCCGAGCCCCCGGCGCGTCACATAAAACGAACCGAGTCCGCGCGCGGCAGCCGCTTCGGCAAGCGAGAGCGCGAGAGGGCGCACCCTGTCGTTGGTGCTGTAATCGGCCCAGTTGCTGGCAAGGCACCCCCCGGGTCGAAGCGCATCGAGAGCGCGCGCCCAAAAAGAGGGGCCGGAATGGGTCGGTCCCGCGGCGCCGTAGATATCGACGAGAATCGCCGAATATCGCCCGTTTCGAGCGGCGAGAAAGCTTTCCCCGTCGGCCAGCACGGCCTTGTCGCGCAAGTAAAACCAGCGCCGCGCGAGAGAGAGGATCGTCTCGTCCGATTCGACGAGGGTGGCCGCGCAATCGGGCAGATGGGCTCTGAGAAAACGCCACATCGCCGCGCCGCCGACGCCGAGAAGAAGGGCGCTTTCGGCGTCCTCGCAAAGCCCGAGCGCGAGGGCCATCAGGCGCTCGTAATGGAATACGAGGCGAGCGGGATAAAGGAGGTCCATGCTCGACTGCTCGGTCACCTGCCCGCTCGCGCCGAAGGAACCGAGGGTGCGGAAATGGCGCGCCCCGCGGTCGAAATCGACGACGAAAACCGGGGCTCCGAAGGTCTCGGCATGGCGTAAAACGCGGATCTGCGCTTCGTTTCCGAAATAGTCGAGGACGAGGCTCCTGGCGCGTTCTTCGCTCTCTACGCTCATCTCCTCTCGCGCGCCCGAACCGGATAGTGCCATCGCTCTTAACGGGGTGGGGAAAAAAGCCATTCGAGAGGCGATCTCATCCTTCGAGATCGTGCGCTCCTCAGGATCGGGGAAGCGACTTCAGCATTTTTCCGAACCTTCCTTTTCCGGCGGCGGGTCGAGCGAGCGAAGAAGAGTCTCGCGGTCCTTGCCGCTGTGGCCAGCAGCCAGTTTAAGGTATGCGTCCACAGCCTTTGTGACCGCCCATCTCGTCCCTTCGAGGTCGTCCCAAGGGAACTTGTCGTCAGGTTGGCCAAGGCTGTGCAAATAGTCATCTCTCACTCTGTAGGCATCGGGCAGCCAATTAAAGCAGTCAGCGTCGCGAACCAACTGTTTGTACCTTTTGTACATTTTTTCGCGGCCGGGCCATTCCTTAAGCATCAAGGTTGCTTCGAGACAGCTCAAGTTTGAATTGATCTGATCTATTCCTTTATCACGAAACCCCTTCAGGAAGAAATGCTTCGCGAGTGGGTGAAGCTGTCGCGCCTCTAAAGCGGTCTGCAACTTGTTCCAGGTCTCTTGAAGGGCCTTCTCAATTTCTTCCTTCCGAAATTTCAACTTCTCCCCACGGTCGGGCACGCGACATTCCTTTTCGGGAGGGCCGATCGTCGTCCGGCGCAAGGAGGACGGGTCAGGCGCTTCGGCGTGGGCAAACGGGTCGGAGGTGTGCTCGGGGTGGGAAAATGGGTCGTCGGTGACAGAATACACCCACGGGACGGCGAATGGCTCGCGGTGCGCCTCCCGCGGATCTCTCCGGAAGCGCAAAAGCATCGTGAGGACGGCGCTTCCGACCGGTTCCGGATATATCGGTTCGTAGAGCCGGGGCTCCAAGACAGGAGAATCCACGGCCAGGTTCTGCAGCCTATCGAAGTTATCGCCCCTCTCCCAGATCGGCCCGGCCTTCTCTTCCGCGGTCGTGACCAAATAATAGAAATCCGCGAACTGCTTGGGGTCCAGCCGATGCCGCTCACCAAAGCGCCCGAGCGCATCCGCGCGGACATGCGCGGCGAACTCCTCCCCGCCCAGGATCGTGACCTCGCACGGGCCGAAGGCAAGCCGCGTCAGTTCCTTGGGCAGATTTCGCGTGGTGTCGGTCAGACCGAGCCGGTCCAACGGCACGACGTATTTCCGCCGCACCTTCTGCATCAGGAACGCCGCGTGAAGCCGCGCTGCGGCATCTTCGGCAGATAGAGGCACAGGCTGCGAGTAGCAGGGCGCGCCGGTCCACCTGAAAAAGTTGCGGAGGGCGTCCAGCAACGTCCGGGGACCGGGCTCGGAGGTCGGTGATTTCGCGAGCCTCGATTCGGAAATTCCCGGATAGAGCGCCGAGCAGTTATGCGCAAGGAGCCGGAAAGCGCCCGACTCGAAGGCCTGCTCCTCTTTCCTGAACCCGGCTTTCCAGAGACCCTTCAGCGCTTCGAGGAGGGGCAATGGGATGGCCGGCGTTTCAATTATCAGTTCAGACATCAGCGTGCGCCCCCGAATTCGTCCCGGCAGCCTGCTCCCTCGCCGCCCCTCTGGGGCGGAGAGGGTTGGGGTGAGGTTGGGGGTTCGGACCTGCCAATGCCCACCTCACCCTCCCCATCGCTGACGCGATGGTGCCCCTCCCTCTCCCGCCGCAAGCGGGCAGAGAGGGCGATTTTGCGGCGATCGAAGGAAAGCGCCTCAAATGACCCCTTCCGCTTTGAGCGCGGCGATCTCGTCGCCGGAAAGGCCGAGCCAGGATCCGTAGACGAGGGCGTTGTGCTCGCCGATCCTGGGGGCAGGGCTCGTCGCCACCTTCTCCGTCCCGTGAATGCGCAAAGGCGTCGTCGGCACCACGATCTCCCCCAATTCGGGATGACGGATGCGCTCGAGCATGCCGCGGGAATGCATGTGCGCGTCGTTCATGACCTCGGCCGCGTTGCGCACAGGCGCGGCGGGGATGCGGGATTCCTTGGCGCGCGCAAAGATCTCCTCGCGCGAAAGCCCAGCCGTCCACAAAGAGACGACCGCGTCGGTTTCATCCATATGGGCGACCCGCGCCGCGTTGCTCGAAAAGCGCGAGTCTGCGGCGAGATCCTCGCGGCCCATCGCCTGCAACAGTTTCTGCCAGTGCGCCTCGGTGACGATATGGATCGCCACAAACCCGTCGGTCGCGGGATAGACGTTATAAGGCGCGCTGTTGAGGGCGGGTTGCCGGTTTCCGGTGCGCGGCGGGATCTTTCCGGTGCGGAAGAAATAATCGAAGCTCGAAGCAAGCGTCGGATAGGCGGCCTCCTGCATGGCGATCTCGACGAGGCGGCCGAGCCCGCTTTTCTCGCGATCGTAAAGGGCGGTGACGATGCCGGCGTAAAGATGGATGCCGCCGAGAAAATCGAGGACGATCGCGCCCGTGCGCAAAGGCGGTCCGTCGGCCGGGCCGTTGACGCTCATCACCCCTGAATGGGCCTGGATCGTCATGTCCATGGCGAGAGTGTCGCGGTCGGGGCCCGAGATGCCGTAGCCCGAAGCCGTGGCGTAGATGAGGCGGGGATTGGCGCGGTGCATCTCTTCCCAGCCGACCCCGAGCGAATCCATCGTTCCGGGAGAGAAATTTTCGAGAAGGACATCGGCGCGCGCCGCCATCCTCAACAAAAGCTCGCGCCCGCGCGCGGTTTTAAGGTTGAGCGTCACCGCATGCTTGTTCGAATTGAGCATGGCGAAAGGAAAGGTCACCGTCTTGCCCGGTTCGGCCCGGCGCCGTCCGGGTTCGCCCGAAGGCGGCTCGATCTTGATGACGAAGGCGCCCGCCTTGGCGAGGAGAAGGCTCGCATAAGGGCCCTGATAGATCTGGCCGAAATCGAGGACGGTGACGCCGGCAAAAGGCCGGTTCGGCCTTCCCTCTTTCCCTTCGCCCATTCCTTGCTCCGCGCTCAACCTCATTCGGCCCGATTTTTGGCGATCATTGCGGCAGCGCGCAAGACGGCCCTATGCTCTGAGGCGCCGGGGCGGCGAAAGAGGGGGTTCGATGCGACCGTTGCGCCCTCGGCCGCGCGCAACGGTGCGGGCAACAGAGACGGCAAGGAAAAGGCGAGAATTTGGTCCGGAAACCGCGCCGCAGGCTCTTTTTTCTCTTCAATGCCTTTGTCGTTGCTGTCGTTGCCTTGGCGGCATGCGCGCTTTTGCCGGTCGCCGGCGCGCAAATCAAGCCGCTTCAGAGCGCCCCTTTGACAATCCTCAGCGCAAACGGCCCCCACCGTTTC
>JAJYIC010000180.1 GCA_021790295.1 Pseudomonadota bacterium
CTATGCGAGCGGATAACCGAGCTGCCGGATCGTTCCTTCGAGGATCGGCATCAGTTCTTCCATCTCTTTCAGGTAATGGCGGTAGCGATAGCGCGCGCGCTCGTAAAGCGGTTCGGTCACCTGCGCATAGCTCGCGGTTCGCGCATAGCGGCGGTTTTCGTGGAATCTGAGGCAGCGCTCGTCGAAAGGCTCGCCGATAAAGTCGAGCATGCGCCGCGCGCTCCTCTCCTGATCGGCGACGATGTCCTCGTAACGCACCGGCAGATACCTGAGCGTCATCTGGCTGCGGTAGTGCGCGACCAGCTCGTGAACGAGCCGGTAATGGCGCGCCGCCGTGTCGAGCGCGTAGGAGCAGTAAAAGCCGTGCGTCAGGAAGTTCGAAAAGGTCGAGAGCACCGTATCGAGCGGGTGGCGCAAAACATGAATGAGCGGCGCCTGCGGGAAGATGAGGGCGATGAGCCCGAGATGGGTCTCGTTGAGCGGCATCTTGTCGGTGAACCAGCGCGCGCCCTCTTCGACAATGCCGAGCTCTCCGACCCTGTCGAGGTAATAGTCGCGCAAAGCCTCGAGCCCGCGGAAGCGGTCGCCCATCCACAGTTCCGCCAATGCTTCGGGATAGGCTAGCGGGCTCGGCAGCATGCGCGGCAAGGCGTTGACGAGCTCGTTGACGATCGGCAATTCATCGCCCGCGGAGATGTTCGGATGCGCAGACAGCATCTGCTCGACGAGCGTCGTTCCCGAACGGGGAAAGCCGAGGATGAAGATCGGCTGCGGGCGTTCGGCGCGCACCCCGGCCCGCGGCAGGATGCCAAGCCTCGACTCGGTAAAGAATTTTTTGAGACGGCCTGCGAGCTGCTGCGCCTGATCGCCGAGGTAGGAAAGGCCGCTTCCTTCCCGGCAGAGCCTTTTGCCTTCGCGGTAGGCGGCAAACGCTTCCTCGTAGCGCCCGAGCTTATCGAGAAGGCGGCCTTTTTCCAGCATCTCGTTGGCGCCGAGACTGCCGTTGCCGCTCGCCGCGGGGATGCTGTCCAAAACCGAGAGCGCTTCGGCGTACTCGTGATTGCGCTCGAAGATGACGGCGCGCGAAAGGCGAACGCTCGGATTGGCCGGTGCCAGATCTTCGGCCTCTTTGACGAGCGCGCTTGCGCGTTCGTAATCGCGATCGGCTTCCTCCATCCGCGCCCAGCCGAGGAGGGTGTTGAGAACCTTGGGCGCGGCGGCGGCCGATTCCTCGTAAAGGCTGCGGGCTTCGGCCATCTTGCCTTGGTTTTTGAGGTTCCAGGCGAGATTGGCGAGAAGGACCGGCTCGCGCCTCTGGGTCAGTTGCAAAACCCTTCGGTAATGATATTCCCCGACCTGAGGGCGATTGGCCTCGGTCATCACCATGCCCATCAGGTAATGCGACTGCGGGTTTTCGGGGGCAAGGCGGACGGCGTTGCGGGCATGGATTTCGGCTTCGGCGAGCGCGCTCTTGCCGAGCAGCGAGAGCGCCAGCTCGTTGGTCGCCCAAAAGGTGTTCGGATAAAGCGCGACGATGCGGCGGAGAAGCGCGCTTGCCGCGGCATCCTGCTTGCCCGCCTTTCTGATGCGGTAAAGGGTGGAGAGCGCCTCGATCTCGCCCGGCGCCAGTTCGAGCACTTCGAGACAAAGCTTTTCGGCCTCTTCGAGAGTCCCCTTGCCGAAAAGCTCGACCGCACGCGCGGTCAGAGGCTTCAACGGCCGGCTCGCCTCGGGGGACGGCAATTGCGAGAGGTCGAGCCGGCAGCAGCGCACCGCCCTCAGCCCGCTGCCGCAGGCGCATAAGACCTGATCGATGGCCAATTCGCGAGCCTTCCTATCCCGAAGAGTTGCCGAGAAGCCGCAGCTTCTTATTTTTCCCGACGAATGTTCCTCGCGCAACGGCAAAAGGAAGGGCGGGTGCCTTCGCGCAAAGGAAAGCGCGGGGCGGGGCAACCGCTCTCGCAGCGGGGGCTGCGCGAGGGCAAGGCGGGGCTTTCGAGGAAAGGGACGGGCGCGCGCCAAGAAGAGGCTCGGTAGCGCGAAGGGAGTGCTGGCGCAACCCTCTGGATTTGAGTTATGGTTCGTTTCCCCTGCGCTCGCCGCACCCGATCTGTGTCAAGAGGACCTATGTACGATCGTCGCCCCGGTTTCCTTCGCGAAGCCTCTCCCCCCGGCCGCCGCGTCGAGGCCAAGGTGAAATGGTTCAACCCAAGCAAAGGCTTCGGTTTTGTCACCCCCTCCGACGGTTCGCAGGACGCCTTTCTGCCGATGGCCATCCTGCGCCGCGCCGGCTATGAAGGCGTTCCCGAAGGCGCCTTGATCGTCTGCGAGGTCGGCAGCGGGGCCAAAGGCCCGCTCGTCACCAATGTGCTCAACATCGACACCAGCACCGCGGTGGCGCCTTCGGCCGCGGCGGGCGCCGTCGACGACTATCGCCCGAACCGCCCTTCGACGACGATCGAGGGGGCGGTCAAATGGTTCGAGGCCGGCAAAGGCTATGGCTTTATTTCGCCCGACGGCGGGGGCAAAGACGTCTTTATCCACATCACCGCGCTGCGGCGCAGCGGCGTCAGCGCCCTCGGTCCCGGCCAAAGGGTCCGAGCCGAGGTGGTGGATGGGCGCAAAGGGCTCGAAGCCGACCGCATCGAGCTCATCTGAAAGAAGCCGGCCGTAAAGGGGCCGGCGGCGCCGCGTTCGGGCCGCGGCGGGAGAGCGGTTCCGCATCCTGCATTGCGGAATGCGCAGCCGTGCGCAGCGTTTTTTGCAGTGAGGTCGGGGCCTCGGAAAGGACAGCATTCCGCGCGAGGCGGCGCCGGCCGCCCAACCGGCGGCGCTTATCGGGGCCTCCCAAGGCGCCGCCGGGTTCGAGGAATGACGAGGGCGAAAGCATGGAACTCAACGATACGATCCGCACCTACCGCCTCTTTTCAGGTTCTTACGATTTTGTTTTCGGGCCGGTCTTTCACCCCGGCCGCAAGGCGGCAGTGCGCATCGCCAATGACCGTCCGGGCCAAAGGATTCTCGAGGTCGGCGTCGGCACCGGCCTTTCCCTTCCGTATTTCCGCCCGGATTCGCGGGTCGTCGGCATCGATGTTTCGGCCGAGATGCTGGAAAGGGCAAAACGGCGTGCGGCGCGCCTCAAGCTCTCCCATGTCGAAGGGCTCCATCTGATGGATGCCGAGAACCTCGAATTTCCCGACAACGCCTTCGATGCGGTTCTCGCCCTTTACGTCGCTTCCGTCGTTCCGAACCCGGCGCGCTTTGCCGCGGAGATGCGGCGCGTTTGCATGCCCGGCGGCACCATCGTCATCGTCAACCATTTTCTCAGCGACAACATCCTCCTCCATTTTATCGAAAAACGCCTCGCGCCTCTGGCCCGCCATATCGGCTTTCATCCCGATTTTCCGCTCGATGCGTTCCGCCGCGAAAGCGGCCTTTCGATCCGCGAGGAAAGGCCGAGCAATCTTTTCGGCTATTGGAAGCTTTTGCGCTGCGTCAACGAGAAACGGGCAGCGGTTCATTGAGGCCTTCGCACCGCCGGCGTCAGGCCGGGGAATACCAGGAGGGGGGGCGCTTTTCGGCAAAGCTTTGAAAACCCTCCCGGGCTTCCGCGAGAAGGCGGCGCGAGGCGGCCTCGACCGCGATACGCTCGCGAAAGGCGGGAGTGTCGGGAGCGGCGGCGGCCTCCGCGAGGAGCCTTTTCGTCATCGCCACCGCTTCGGGGGCGGCTTTGAGCAGGCTTTCGAGAATCCGTTCGCCCGCCGCTTCGAGGCGCGGGGCGGGAAGCGTCTCATGAACAAGCCCGATGCGCAGCGCCTCCGCCGCGCCAAAACGTTCCCCGCTCAAAGCGTAACGCGAAAGGGCGCGCAGGCCGATGCGCTCGACGAGAAGCGGGATGATCGGCGCGGGCGTGATGCCCCAGCGCACCTCGCTGATGGCAAAGATCGCGTCCTCGGCCGCGATGGCGATATCGCAGGCGGCGCAAAGGCCGACCCCGCCGCCGAAACACCCTCCTTGCACGAAAGCAAGCGTCGGCCGTTCGAGGCGTCTCAAGGCATCGACCGCAGCGAGGGTCCGGCGCGCGAAATCGAGATTCTCGCGAGGGGAAGCGGTGCGCAGCCGTTCGAGAAAGGTAAGATCGGCGCCCGCCTGGAAATGGCGTCCGGCGCCGCGCAGCAAAACCGCGCGCAGCCTTTCGCTTTTGCCGAGGCGCTCGATCGTCGCGGTCAAAGCGGCGATGAGATCGCCGTCATAAGCGTTTCCGACCTGCGGCCGGTTGAGGGTCAAGGTGGCGACGCCGCGGCGGTCGATCGCGCAAACGACGGGTTCGTCCGCCGCCGATCCTGCTGTCATGATCCGCTCTCCCCGTTTTCCCGCAAAACCCCGCCCCAGCGCGATCACGCACAGAAGAGGCGCCTCTACGCAAGAGCCAAGACCCCTCTCAAGACCGTTCCGCAGGGCAAAAGATGACCTTCAAACCGTCACGCCGCGGGCTCGTCCCGCCTTTTATCGCGATGGATGTGTTGCGCGCCGCAAACGAGCGGGAAAGGGGAGGCGAGCGCGTCATCCATCTCGAAGTGGGCGAGCCCGGCAGCCCGGCGCCCGCAGCGGTCCTCGAAGCGGCGGCAAAAGCCCTTCGCGAAGAGAGGATTGGTTATACGGACGCCTTCGGCATTCCGCCGTTGCGCGAGGCGATCGCCCTTCATTACCGCGAGCGTTACGGCCTTGCCGTCGAGGCGGACGAGGTGGTCGTCACCACCGGTTCCTCGGCCGCCTTTCTTCTCGCCTTTCTCGCCGCTTTCGAAGAGGGCGAAAGGGTGGCGCTCGCAACCCCCGGCTACCCCGCCTATCGCAACATCCTTTCCGCTCTCGGCCTCGAACCGGTCCTGATCGAGGTCGGCGAGAATGCGCATTTCCAGCCGACCCCCGAACTTCTCGCCGCCGCCGGGCCGCTTTCGGGCCTCATCCTCGCAAGCCCCGCCAACCCGACCGGGGCGATGCTCGGCGAGGGGGAGCTTTTGCGCCTTGCCCTTTATTGCCAAAGCCGCGGCATCCGCCTCGTCTCGGACGAGATCTATCACGGCATCACTTACGAGGAGGAGGCCAAGTCCGCCCGCGCTTTCGCGCGCGAAGCGATCGTCGTCAGCTCCTTTTCGAAATATTACTGCATGACGGGCTGGAGGCTCGGCTGGATGCTGGTGCCGGCCGATCTGCGGCGTTCCGTCGAGTGCCTGGCGCAGAATTTCTTCATCTCCCCGCCGGCCTTGTCGCAGTTGGCGGCGCTTGCCGCCTTTTCCTGCCGCGCCGAACTCGATGGCCATGTCGCCCGCTACCGCCGCCACCGCGACCTCCTTCTCGCGGTCCTCAAGGAGGCGGGGCTCGGCCGTTTTGCGCCGGCCCTCGGGGCCTTTTATCTTTATGCCGACGTCTCGGGGGTGACGGGCGACAGCGAAGCCTTTTGCCGCCGCCTTCTCGCCGAGGCCGGGGTCGCCTCGACCCCGGGGCGCGATTTCGACCCCGTCCACGGCGGCGCCTGGGTTCGCCTTTCTTTCGCTGGAGCCTCGGCCGACATCGAAGAGGCGGCAAGGCGCCTCAAGGCCTGGTTCGCCCGCGCCTCATAAAGGCTTGCCTCTCGACAGGACAAAAATCGCCTGCTCGGCAAAAAGATTGGCGAAAGCGCCTTCAGGATCGAGCGGAAGGATCTGGCCGCGGCGATCGAGAGCGACGCCGTGCTCGACCTTGGCGCCGATCTCGCGGCAGAGCACCGCAAAATCGCGGATCGTGCAGAGATGGAT
>JAJYIC010000181.1 GCA_021790295.1 Pseudomonadota bacterium
CCGATCTGTCTCGATCCCGCCGATGTCCACGTCTATCTGATCGAGGATCCGCAGATAAACTCGTTTGTCGCCGGCGGGCAGAACATCTTTATCAACACCGGCCTTTTGCTCAAGGCGAGCACGCCAAACCAGCTCATCGGCGTACTCGCGCATGAAACCGGCCATATCGCCGAAGGACACCTGACGCGCGCCGAAGGGGCGATGCGCAAAGCCAGCATCGAAGGCATCATCGGCACCATTCTCGGCGCCGCCGCGGCGGTGATGAGCCACAGCGAACAGGGCGGAGCCGCCCTTCTTCCGGGCCCTCTCGTCGCCGCCCGCGTCTTTGCCCATTATCGCGTCTCGCAAGAGGCTTCGGCGGACGCCGCCGCCCTCAGCTATCTCGATGCGACCCACCAATCGGCGCGCGGGCTTTTGCAGTTTTTCGAAAAGCTGCAAAGCGAGCAGATGCTTTCCGGAGACACCGGGATCCCTTATCTGCGCGACCATCCTTTGACGCAAACGCGGATCGAAAGAGTGCGCGACCACGTCGCCCGCTCTCCTTATTCGAACCGGCCCGACCCTCCCGCCTTTGTCGCCATGCTGAAGCGCATCAAGGTGAAGCTCGCCGCCTTTCTTTCGCATCCTTCGGTTACCCTCGCCCGCTATCCGAAAAGCGACCGCTCGCTGTTCGCGCGTTATGCGCGGGCGATCGCCTATTACCGCATCCCCGAGCTCGAAAAAGCTCTGAAGACGATCGACGGCCTCATCCGCGAGCATCCGCGAAATCCATATTTCGCAGAGCTGAAAGGCCAGATGCTTTACGAGAACGGGCATGTGCGAAAGGCCGTCGCGCCTTACGACAAGGCGGTCGAACTCGACCCTAGGGCGCCGCTTTTGCGCCTCGAACGCGCAGGGGTCTACCTCGCCACCGCGGAGAAGAGTCTCGACAAGCGCGCCATCGGCGATCTCACCGTTGCCCTTTTGAAAGAGCCCGGAAACGGCGATGGCTGGCATCTTCTCGCCATCGCCTATGGGCGCGAAGGAAAGATCGGCATGGCCGCTTTGTCCCTCGCCGAAGAAGGGCTCGCGGACGGCAAGAAGAAGAACGCGCTCTTCGAGGCGGCGCGCGCGCAGCATTTTTTGCCGAAGGACAGCGCCTCCTTCAGCCGCGCCAAGGAAATCGCGCGCGAAGCCAAGAGGCTTTGAGCGGCCCGCCTTTGCGATCCTGCGCGCACTTCTTTTGCGGGCTTTGTCGCGTCCGCCTCAAGATCGACATGGGCGGCGCGGGAAGAGGTCACGTTCAAAGACTATCGCGCCAGCTCGGCAGGTTGAGAACGGCTCCGCGCAAATGGCGGTCGAATTCGCGTGGGGGCAGGCGCCCGGGATCGCGGGCAAGAACGTACCAGGTTTGCCGCGGGTGAAACCAGGGCAACTCTCGCCCGAACAGCCCGCTTGTTCTGACGATCGCCGAGATCGTCTGCGGCGAGTGGGCCGCGCAGTCGGGATAGATCCAGCCCGAGCCTTCGAACTCGGCGATGCCGCCCTCACCGGGATGAATAAATGTGACGGCGGCGAGACCCGAGGGCGCGAGGGCCAGGCGAAAGCCGGCCAAGGCCGCTTCCACAAGGTCTCTCCCGGTGTGGCTGAAAATCGATTGCGCCAAAACAAAATCGAAGCCGCTCCCGCATCGATCGGCCCGAAAGTCGTCGAAGGCGTAAAAATGCGGCCATTTGAGGCCGATAAGTTCGCGGCCCAATTGCCGCTCGATGGCGTCCTCGACCAGCCATTGGTTGGGCTCAAGCCCGTGATAGTTTCCCCGTTGCAGATAAGGAATCAGGAGCCGCCCGGCCCTGAGGGAACCGCAGCCGAAATCGAGCAGGCGATGGGTGTCGCGCAGGCCCAAGGTGGTGAGGAGCCTGAATTGCGTTGCGCCCATCAGATCGTATTCCTCGGGCGGTCCGACATAAGCCGTGTAGTGCTGCTCGCCTGCATCGAGAGAGCGGGCCTCGGCGTCGGACAGGTTTCGTGTCGCAGTTTCCGCCGTCATTTATCGCCGCGGATTTTCCGCCCCAGGATGGCCCCGGCGCGGTCCCTACCGCCGCCTCTCGACAGAGTCAAGGGCGAGACGAATGGACGAGCCTTTCGGCTTTGAGGGAAGGCGAAAAGAAAAGGCGCGCCCTGTCCTTGCGACGAGCGCGCCCGCTCTTCCAGAGGGGGGTTCGGATTACACGAAGAATCCTGCGCCGACGTGGCTGACGCCGACAAGCTCGATCCGGGTCCCGTCCGGCATAAAGAGGATGGTGTTGCCGTTGACGTTCTTTTGCCCGGCGATGACCTCCTGGATCGTCGTCGTGCTCTGGCCGGCAAAGGTGATGCGGTCGCCCGCCCCTTTGTCGAAACCAAAGACGGTATCGTGTCCGCCGGCCACGGAATCGACCAGAAGCTCGTTCCCTCCCTGGAAATGGAGTTTGTTGTGGCCGCTGCCGCCGCCGATCGTATCGCCGGCGCCGCCGAATACCGTCTCGTTTGCGGCTCCGCCTTGGACGAGGACACCGCCCGAATAAGCGAAAATCTTGTCATTCCCGCCTTCGGTGCCGCCGGTGATGGTGTCGCCGAAGCCGCCGCGGATCGTGGTGTCGCCGCTTCCGCCGAAGATGGCCTGATCGCCGGAACGGGCGAGGATGAGCGTATGCCCCGAACCGCCGGTGAGCGTGTCGCCGGGGGTGCCGACGATGGTGTCGTTGCCCGAACCGCCCGTGACGGTATCTCCGGGCCCCGCGTAGATCACGTCGTTTCCGGCTCCGCCGGTGATGACGTCGCCTGCGCCGCCGTAGATGAGGTCGTTGCCGCCGATGGCGCCCGAGATGGTGTCGCCGACGCCGCCGTAGACGGTCATGTCGCCGCTGCCGCCGACAATCAGATCGCCGGCCCCGCCATAGATCGTGTTGGGGCCGCTGCCGCCATCGATCGTGTCTTGGCCGAGCCCGGCAAAGATCAGGTTTGTCCCCGATCCGCCCTGAATGAGGTCGTCGCCCGCGCCGCCGTAAATCGTTGTCGGCCCGCTGCCGCCTTGCAAGGTGTCGGGGCCGCTGCCGCCGATGATGACGTCCGCCGTCGGGCCGCCGGTGATGGTGTCGTTGCCGCTGCCGCCGACCATCGTGTCGGTAACGCCGACATTGCCGGCGTCATTGACGGAAAGATCGCCCGAAACGAGGTAGATCTGCTCGCCGTTATCGGCGATGACGACGACGCCCTGGTAACCGTCTGGCCGCGTCACGTTGAGATCGACCGGACCGCTCTCGACGATCGCCCAGACATTGTAATCGGACTCGGATACCGGGACGGGAGGCGCCGTATTCGGACTGTCGGTTACATAGACCGCCGTGTTGACGCCGGGAGTGCCGGGATTGTCGAAAATATATTGACCGCCGACCGGAGATGCCATCGCCGAGCCTCCTCTTCATCCCGCGAACACCTACCACAGGTTAGAGTGGGCGACGGCAAAACACCTATATGTAATTGGCCACGGGAGGTTTCGAGTTGTTGCGTTTCCTTTCGATACGTAACCCTGTTCGCCGCAATAAGGCGGGAAGCGCGGCCGAGCCGCCGGGACGCCGTATCCGCCGCGGCAGGCGGCTTTCGTTTGTCCGCGGCTTTTAGCCCGCCGCCTTTATTGCCGCAGTTCGGGGATGACCCAGAACGGCTTTTCCCCGCGCGCAACGCGGCCGATGTTGTCGAACGCGTTGCGAAAGGCCTTTTTCCAATTCTCCCAACTGGGGCCCGCGAAATGCGGGGTAAAGGTGACGTTGCGCAGCGTGAAAAGGGGGTGGTCGGGAGGCGGCGGCTCTTCGCAGAGGACGTCGAGGCCGGCCCCGAAAATACGCTCGCTCAAAAGCGCATCGTAAAGCGCCTTTTCATCGACGACCGGGCCGCGGCAGGTGTTGATGAGGATCGCAGACGGTTTCATCAATGAAAGTTCGCGGGCGCCGATCATGGCGCGCGTCGAGGCGTCGAGCGGAACGTGAAGGGAGACGATGTCGGAAGTCTGCAACAGTTCGGGGAAAAGGGCAAAGCGCACCCCGAGCGCATCCTCTTCCTCGCCCTTCAAGCGGAGGATGTCGTAATACTGGACCCGCATGCCGAAAGCGAGGGCGCGGCGGGCGAGCTTCTTGCCGATATTGCCGAGGCCGATGATGCCGAGCGTCTTGTCTTCGAGCTCATAGACGCGGATCGCCGTAAAATCATTGCCGTGCCAGCGCCCGGCGAGGACGTTTTCATGCTGGGAGACAAGGCGCCGGGAAACGGCCAGCATCAGAAGCAGGGCGTGCTCGGCGACCGCGACCGAATTGGAGCCGCCGTTGTTGGCGATCGGCACCCCTGCCGCCTTCGCCGCAGCGATGTCGAGGCGGTCGTAACCGGCGCTGAAAAGTTGCACCAGCTTGAGGCGCGGCGCCCCCAGGTAGAATTCCGGGCCCAGAGGAAAACGCGGGCTGCCGATGTAATATTCGGCTTCCCTCAAAGCGGCGACGAATTCGGCGCTGCCGAAATCGGCGATCGTCAACTCCCAGCCCGGCGGCAACACCTCGCGGGCGACGGCGAGAACCGCTTCGCCGAGAAGCGTCGGCATGAGGATGCGAGGCATCGACTTCCTCCCCTTTGAACAAAAGACGGATCGACAAAAGACAGGCGCTTTTTCTCACTAGGCGAGTTCGGGAACGATCCAGAACGGTTTCTGCCCGCGCGCGACGCGTTCGATATTGTCGAAAGCGTTTCTCCACCTTTTCCAGTGATTGTCGAAGGTCGGCCCGGCGGCGTGCGGGGTGAAGACCGCGTTTTTGAGGGCGAAGAGTTCGTGGTCGGGGCGCGGAGGCTCTTCGACCATCACATCGAGGCCGGCGCCGAAGATCTTCTCGTCTCTGAGCGCCTCGAAGAGCGCCTTCTCGTCGACGACCGGGCCGCGGCAGGTGTTGATCAGGATCGCCGTTGGCTTCATCAGCGAAAGCGCGCGCTCATCGATCATGGAGCGGGTCGAGCGGTCGAGCGGAACGTGGAGAGAGACGATGTCCGCAGCCTTGAGAAGTTCGGTAAAAAGCGCAAAACGGACCCCCAATGCGTCCTCCTCGTCGACGCTGAGGCGGCGGATGTCGTAATAAAGGACGCGCATGTCGAAGGCTTTTGCGCGGCGCGCGACCTTTTTGCCGATATTGCCGAGGCCGACGATGCCGAGAACCTTGTCTTCGAGCTCGTAAAGCCGCGTCGAATGGAAATCGTTGCCGCGCCAGCGGCCCGAAGCCACCCCTTCATGCTGCCAGATGAGCTTTCTCGCGACCGCCAGCATCAGCATGATCGCGTGTTCGGCGACGGCCGTCGCATTGGCGCCGCCGTTATTGCAGATCGGCACTCCGGCCGCCCGCGCCGCGTCGAGGTCATAGGTATTGTAACCGGCGCTGAGGGTCTGGACGAGCTTGAGCCTCGGCGCCGCCCGGTAGAATTCCGGGCCGTGCTTGAACTGGCCGACGCCGATATAAAACTCCGTCGTTTGCAGGAGGTCGAGGAATTCCGGGGATCCGTGACGGGCGGTTTCGAGCGCGTAGCCTTGCGGCACGAGTTCATGGGCGATCGTCACCGTGTCTTCGGAATGGCTGTCGGGGGTCAGGATGCGAGAGGTCATGGCGTCTCCTCCTTTTGGCGCGCCGTCTCTTTATCCTAGCGAGCGAGCCCGCAGGCGAGAAAGGGCAAAAAGCCGGCGCCTTTTGCCGGCAAGCCAGATCG
>JAJYIC010000003.1 GCA_021790295.1 Pseudomonadota bacterium
CGATCTGATCGCGGCCGGAACCATCTCGCCGCGCGTCGTCTGGAAGACGCGCTTTGTATAGGCGCGCACGGTCGAAGGATAATCGGCCTCGGAGTGGCGGTAGAGCTCCTGGAAAGCGCCGCGGTTGAACTGGCTCGTCGGGACGTTTCCGGTCACCGCGAGAAAGGGCACCGAATCGAGAAAGGCGTTGGCGAGAGCGATCGGCAAATTGGCGGAGCCCGGCCCGCAAGAGGTAAAGGTCGCGAGCGGGCGCTTTTTTACGCGGTAATAAACGTCGGCCATAAACCCCGCGACCGACTCATGATGGACCGAGATCGCCTTGATCTCTCCTTGCCTTTCGTAAAGGGCATCGATAAAGCCGATGTTGCCGTGCCCGCAAAGCCCGAAAGCGTAAGGTACCTTTTCGCGGATCAGGTAATCGACGATGACCTGCCCGCCGTTGAGGATGTTCTGGCCGGCCATGAAAGGCTCCTCCGATTGACGGCCCGAGGATAGTCGATGGGCTCTTCGCGGGAAAGGACCGCCCGCGCAGAGCCCCGCAGGGGGCTCGCGTTGCACGAGGAGCGCCCGCAAAATAGGATGGCCGCCAAAGTCCGGAACAGGAGTGAAGCGCGATGCTTGCGAACGCGCCCCTTTCGCAGATCCACCTTCAGATCATGTGGAACCGCCTCATCGCCGTCGTCGAAGAGCAGGCGCAGACCCTGGTGCGCACCGCCTTTTCGACGACCGTGCGCGAAGCGGGCGATCTTTCGGCGGGGGTCTTCGACCGCGACGGCGCCATGCTGGCGCAGGCGGTCACCGGCACCCCCGGCCACGTCAATTCCATGGCGGTTGCGGTCAGGCATTTTCTCGACGCCTTTCCGCTCGAGACGATGCGCCCCGCAGACCATTACATCACCAACGATCCCTGGCTCACCTGCGGCCATCTGCACGATCTGACGGTCGTGAGCCCGACCTTTTTCCGGGGCGAGGCGGTCGGGCTTTTTGCCGGCACGGTTCATGTCGTCGATATCGGCGGCCTCGGGATGGGTCCCGACGGCCGCCAGGTCTATGAGGAGGGGCTCTCCATCCCGCTTTTGCCTTTGGCGCGCGAAGGGCGGATGAACGAAGACCTCCTCGCCGTGATCCGCGCCAATGTGCGCGAGCCTTTGCAGGTCGAAGGCGACGTTTACGCGCTTGCCGCCTCCAACGACGAGGGCGGCCGGCGCCTCGTCGAAATGATGAAAGAATTCGGCATCACCGATCTCGATGCTCTCGGCGGGCACATCATCGAAACCTCGCGCGAAGCGACGATCGCGGCGATAGGGAAGCTGCGCAAAGGGCGTTACAAGAACTCCCTCAAGATGGACGGCTTCGACCGTCCTTTGACGATCGCCGCCGAAATGACGATCGGCGAAGAGGGGATCCACGTCGATTATAGGGGAACCTCGCCCGCAAGCGCTTTCGGCATCAACGTCGTCCTCAATTACACAACCGCCTATACGGCTTTCGGCGTCAAATGCCTCGTCGCCCCCGAGGTTCCGAACAATGCGGGGTCTTTGACGCCGATCACCGTCAGCGCTCCCGAAGGCTCTCTTTTGAACGCCAAACGGCCGCGCGCCGTCGCCGCGCGCCACACCGTCGGCCACATGCTCCCCGATGTCGTCTTCGGCTGCCTCCATCAGGTGATGGAAGGCGGGGTTCCGGCCGAAGGCGCCTCTTCCTTGTGGATACCGCAGATTTACGGAGGCGGCGAAATCCTCGACGAACTTGGCAGAGAAGGCCTCGAAAGGCCCGAGATGCGCCCTTTCAGCACCGCCATCTTCCATTGCGGAGGGGCGGGAGCGCGGCCGGGAAAGGACGGGCTCGACGTCACCGCCTTTCCCTCGGGCGTGCGCACGATCCCGGTCGAGGCGAGCGAGCAGGTTGCTCCCCTCTTGTTCCGCCGCCGCGAATTCCGCGAGGATTCGGGAGGCGCCGGAAAGTTTCGCGGAGGGCTCGGCCAAGTGATCGAACTTTCCGGGGCCGAAAATAGCCCGATCGCCATGCTGTGCAATTTCGAGCGCATCGAGAACCCGGCCCGCGGCCGCGACGGCGGCAAGGAAGGCGCGCCCGGAGGCGTGAGCCTTCTTTCGGGAAAGCCGATCGGAGCAAAAGGGCGCCAGGCGGTCCCGGGCGGCGATTTCATCCGCCTCGAACTTCCCGGGGGCGGCGGTTTTGGCGACCCGGCCCTGCGCGAGCCGGAGAAGGTTGCCGAGGATGTCGCCGACGGCCTTGTTTCGGCCGAAAGCGCGCGGCGCCTTTACCGCGTTGCCCTTCGCTCCGACGGCACGGTCGACCCCGAGGAAACGGAAAGGCTTCGCGCCGGGTGAGAGGGCGATCAAGGCTCGGCGAAGAGCGTCTTGGGCGCGGGGAGCGCGGAAAGGGCCGCGAAAGAGCGCCGGGCAACGTCCCTCCTGATCCTCCTGCCCGGCCCGCAGGGTGGACGCTTTCTGCGTTGCGGCGTAGGGTCGGATCATGTCGCAGCCGCTTGCCGCTTACGCTTCGAAGCCGCAAGAAAGCCGGGGCCGGCTTTATCCCGAACCCGAACACAGGACCCGCTCGCCTTTCGCGCGCGACCGCGACCGCATCATCCATTCGACTGCGTTCCGCCGCCTCACCTACAAGACCCAGGTCTTTATTTATCACGAAGGCGACCACTACCGGACGCGGCTGACGCATAGTCTCGAAGTCGCCCAGATCGCGCGTTCGATCGCCCGCGCCCTCGCCCTCGACGAGGATCTCGCCGAGGCTCTCGCGCTCGCCCACGATCTCGGCCACACCCCTTTCGGCCATGCGGGGGAAGAGGCTCTCAACGCGGAAATGGCCCCTTTCGGCGGCTTTTCCCACAACGACCAGACGCTCAGGGTTCTCACCCGGCTCGAGCGCCGTTATGCCGGGTTCGACGGGCTCAACCTAACCTGGGAAACCCTCGAAGGGACGGCCAAACACAACGGCCCTTTGAAAGGGCCCGGGATCGAACGCCCGGTGCCCCCTTCGATCGCCCTTTACGATCTTCGCCATCCTCTCGAACTCGAAAGCCATCCCGCCGCCGAAGCGCAGGTTGCCGCTCTTGCCGACGACATCGCTTACAACAACCACGATATCGACGACGGGTTGCGCGCCGGCCTTTTTGCCATCGCCGATCTCGCCGGGGTCCCTCTCGTCGGCCCGGTCTTTGCCTCGGTTGCCGGGCTTTACCGGGGCCTCGAGGAGCCGCGACTCATCCACGAATCGATTCGCCGCCTGATCGACCTTATGGCCGGCGACCTGATCGCCGAAAGCAGAAAGCGCCTCGCCGAAAGCGGGGTTCGTTCGGCCGCCGAGGTGCGCGCGCAAAAGGCGCCGGTCATCACCTTTTCGCAGGAAATGCGCCGCCATGACCGGGCGCTGAAGGCGTTTCTTTTCGAACGCATGTACCGACATGAACGACTCGGGCGCATGACGGAAAGGGCGCAGAGGGTCGTGCGCGAGCTCTTCGCTCTCTTCCTCGGCAAACCGGAACTTCTCCCTTTAGAATGGCGCCGTCAGGCGGGGGGGGCCGAGGCGCCTCAAACCGCACGTGTCGCCGCCGATTATCTTGCCGGGATGACCGACCGCTTCGCCCTCGACGAACATCGCCGGCTGATCGCAAAAGAGACCGCGGAATGACCGATATCTGCGGCGATTTCCGCCGCCTTCTGATGGCGGCGCTCGAGGATCTTGCGGCCCGAGGGGTTTTGCCGCAAAGGCTCGATCTCTCGCGCGTCGCGGTCGAGCCGGCGCGCGAACCCGCCCACGGCGAGCTTTCGACCAATGCCGCGATGGTTCTTGCCGGTCCTTCGCGGCAGGACCCGATGCGTCTTGCCGAAAGCCTCGCCCGCGCTCTCAAAGACCGCGAGTTCGAAACCGGCGGCTACCGCGGGACGGGCTTCAGGGTCGAGGCGGCAAGGCCGGGCTTTCTCAATATCCGTTTCGGCGCGGAAGTCTGGCACGCGCAGCTGAAGGCAATCCTCGAAGCCGGCGCGCATTTCGGCGATTCGGATCTGGGCCGCGGCGAGAAGGTCAACATCGAATTCGTTTCCGCAAACCCGACGGGGCCCATGCATGTCGGGCATGGGCGCGGCGCCGTCGTCGGCGATGCTCTCGCCGCGCTTCTCGAAAAGGCGGGTTACAGGGTGACGCGCGAATATTACATCAATGACGCCGGCGCCCAGGTCGACGCCCTCGCGCGCTCGCTTTATTGGCGCTACCGCGAGGCGCTCGGGGAGAGCCTCGGCGCAATGCCCGAAGAGGCTTACCCCGGCGAATACCTGATCGATACCGCGCGCGCGCTCATCGCCTGCGATGGCGAGAAATGGTTCGGCCGCCCGCAGGGCGAATGGCTCGCGCCTTTGCGCGATTTTGCGGTCGGGGAGATGATGCGGCTCATCCGCGAAGATCTCGCTCTTATCGGCGTCACCCACGATCTCTTCACTTCCGAGCGCGAACTCGTCGAGACCGGCGCGGTCGCCGAAACCCTCGCAGAGCTCGAAAAAGGGGGCCTCATCTATCGGGGGGTCCTCGAACCGCCCAAAGGCAAGCTGCCCGAAGACTGGGAGCCGCGGGCACAGACCCTTTTCCGCGCCACCCGTTTCGGCGACGAGGTCGACCGGCCTCTCAAGAAATCGGACGGCTCCTGGACCTATTTCGCAACCGACATCGCCTGTCACCGCAAGCGGATGAAGGACGGCTTTCCCCTCATGATCGATGTCTGGGGCGCCGATCACGGCGGTTATGTGAAACGCATGCAGGCGGCCGTCACCGCACTGGGGGGCGGCAAGGCTCAGCTCGACGTCAAGCTCTGCCAGCTCGTCCGTCTGTTCGACAAAGGCGCGCCGGTCAAGATGTCGAAACGCGCCGGGACCTTCGTCACCCTGCGCGAGGTCGTCGAGGCGGTCGGCAAGGACGTCTTCCGCTTTATCATGCTGACCCGCAGGAACGACCAGACCCTCGACTTCGACTTCGCCAAGGTCACCGAGCAATCGAAAGACAATCCGGTATTCTATGTCCAGTATGCGCACGCTCGCGCCCATTCGGTGATGCGCCACGCCGCAGAGGCGCTTCCCGCCTCTGCGCTTGCCGACGAGGCTCTCGCCGGAGCCCGTATCGAGCGGCTCGAAGACCCTTTCGAGCTCGCCTTGATCCGGCGTCTTGCCTTGTGGCCGCGTCTTGTCGAAAGCGCCGCCGAGGCTCACGAACCGCACAGGATCGCGTTTTTCCTTCAGCAACTGGCGGCGGAGTTCCATCTTTTGTGGACAAAAGGCAAAGAGGAGGCACGGTTGCGTTTCATCCTCGCTTCCGACCCCGAACTTACCCTTGCCCGTCTCGCTCTGGTGCGCGCGCTCGCCCTCGTCATCGCCTCGGGACTGGCGATCATCGGCGTTGCGCCCTGTGAGGAGATGTAACCTTGCCTTACGAGCTTCGTTCTCTCGATCCGGAAGAACGGATCCTCCTCCATGGGGAGGCAGGCGCGGGGCGCCGGCGTTCCCTTTTGGCGAGCGCCCTCGTCATCCTTGTCATGGCCGCCTTTGCTGGCGGTTTGTGGCTCGCCTATCGCGGCGAGGGGCGTCACGGCGAAAGCGTCCCTTTGATCCGCGCCCCGAAGACCCCTCTCAGAGTGCGCCCGGCGAGCCCCGGCGGGCTGCGGGTTCGCGATCAGAACATGCTCATTTTTGGCGAGAAGAAACCGAAGATCGAGCGCCTTCTGCCGGCTCCGGAAGAGCCTTTGCCGCGGCCTTCCGCGCCCGCCGCGGCGGCGCCTGCGCCTTCGGGCTCTTCGCCCGCGCTTCCTGCGGCGCCTGTGCCTGTGCCTGCGGCGCCTCTGCTGGCGGCGCCGGCGCAAACGCCAAAGACCGTGCCCGCGCCGCAAAAGGCTGCGGTGCAAACGCCTTCTCCCACCCCAACCCCGGGGCGGACCGAGCCCGCGGCAACGCGAATCCAGCTCGGTTCGCTCAAAAACGAAGCGGCCGCGCGCGCCGAATGGGAGAGGCTCAAACGCGCAGACCCGCAGCTTTTGGGCCCGCTTTCCGCCGTCTTCCCGCGTATCTCCCTTGCCGGGAAAGGGGTCTTTTACCGCATAGAAGCGGGGCCTTTTGCGAGCCCTTCGCAAGCTTTGAGGGTTTGCGGCGAACTGAAACGGCGCGCCATCGGGTGTCTTCTCGTTCGATGAGCCGCCGGGGCTTTGCCGCAGAACCGCCGAAAGCCGCGATTTTCGGTTGCGCGGGCGTGCGTCTGAGCGCATGGGAGGAACGGTTTTTCGCCGCCTCGCGGCCTCTGGGCTTTATCCTTTTCCGGCGCAACTGCTCTTCGCGCGAGGAAGTGCGCGCTCTCGTTTCGGCCTTGCGCAAAAGCGTCGGCCGCGAGGATGCCCCCGTGCTGATCGACCAGGAAGGAGGGCGCGTGGCGCGCCTTGCGCCGCCCTCCTGGCGCCTTTACCCTTCGGCCGCGCGGCTTGCTTCTCTCCCCGATCCTGTTGCCGAGGAGGCGGTTCGCACAGGCGCCCGACTGATTGCCGAAGACCTCGAAGAGATCGGCGTTTCGGTCGATCTCGCCCCCGTTCTCGACCTTGCCTTCCCCGGCGCCGATCCCGTCATCGGCGAGCGCTCTTACGGGAGCGATCCTCTGCGCGTCGCAAGGCTCGGCGAAGCCGCCTCTGGCGGTCTTCTCGAAGGAGGCGTTCTGCCGGTGATCAAACATATTCCGGGGCATGGCCGCGCGCGGGTCGACAGCCATCGTTCGAGGCCTTTTGTCGAAGCCTCGCGCGAGGAGCTTGCGCGCACCGATTTCGCCCCGTTCCGGGCTCTCAATCACCTTCCCTGGGCGATGACCGCGCATGTCGTCTTCGCCGCGATCGACGCCGGGGCCCCGGCGACCCTTTCGCCGCGGGTCGTCCAAGAGGTGATACGGGGTGAGATCGGCTTTTCGGGCGTGCTTCTGACCGACGATCTTTCCATGGGCGCGCTCGATGGTCCGCTCGAAGAGCGGGCGCGCCGCGCTCTCGCCGCAGGCTGCGATCTCGTCCTCCATTGCAACGCCCGACCCGGCGAGATGGAAAGACTCGCCGCCGCAACGCCGCCCATCAGCGAGGAAAGCGCAGCCCGCCTCGAACGCGCCGAGGCTTCCCGCCGCCGCGATTCCTCTTTTGCGCGGGAGGCTGCGCTTGCCCGTTTTGCCGAACTCATCGCGGCCGGGGAGAATCCATGAACCCGGGCGCCCTTTATACGGCGAGCACCTGGGTGATCCCGGTCATCTTCGCCGTCACCTTTCATGAGGCCGCTCACGGGTTTATCGCCTGCCGGCTCGGCGACGACACTGCCTGGCGGGCCGGGCGGGTCAGTTTCAACCCTTTGAAGCACATCGATCCTTTTGGCACGATCGTCTTGCCGGCGATCCTGCTGCTATCGCGCTCGCCTTTTCTTTTCGGGTACGCAAAGCCGGTTCCGGTCAATTTCGGGCGATTGCAGCGCCCGCGCCGCGACATGGTTTGGGTCGCGCTGGCGGGACCGGGAACGAATGTCCTGCTCGCGATCCTTTCCTCTCTCCTTTTTTACGCGCTCGCATTTTTGCCCCAGACTGCGGCGCTTTGGCTTGGCCACAACCTTGCTCATTCGGTGGCGATCAATGTCGTTCTTTGCGTTTTCAACATGCTGCCTTTGCCGCCTCTCGACGGGGGGAGGGTTGCAGTCGGGTTGTTGCCGCGCGCTTTGGCGCTCCCTCTTGCGCGTCTTGAACGCTACGGCATCCTCATCCTTCTCTTTTTTCTTTTTGTCCTTCCTTTTATCGGGGAAAAGACCGGGCTGCGGCTCAATCTTCTCGGCTGGCTGATCGGCGTCCCTGCGGACGCGCTTTACCGCCTTGTTCTGACGATCACGGGGCACGGATGATGAAAGGGTTCGAGGAACGCGAAAGCTCCGAACTCGTCGTTGCGCTCGAAGGTTATGAAGGACCGATCGAGACGCTCCTCGCGCTTGCGCGCGCAAAAAGGATCGACCTCTCTCAGATCTCGATCCTCGAGGTTGTCGATCAGTGCCTTCTGTTTATCGCCGCAGGGAAACAACTCGCTCTCGATCTTGCCGCCGATTATCTGGTGATGGCGGCCGTTCTCGCCTATTTGAAGTCTCTCATTTTGCTGCCGGAGGCCGAAAGCGGGGAGGAGCCCCCAGAAATCGACCCCGAAGAGGCGTTGCGGCGGCACCGGCTTTTGGAACTTCTCGAGGCGATGGGCCGCTTTCTCGAAGGGCGCCCGCAACTCGGCCGCGACGTCTTTTTGCGCGGCGCCCCGGAAGGGCTTCCAAGGCGCGATCTGCCGGCATTCGAACTCGGCCTTTTCGAGCTTTTGCGCGCTTACGGCGAAGGGCGAAGGCGCGAAGAAAATGCGGTGTTGCGCATCGAACGGCCGCCCTTTTACACGATCGAGGAGGCGCTTTTGCGCCTTTCCCGCCTGGTCGGCCGCCTATCCGAGTGGTGCCTGCTTTTCGACTTTGCGCCCGATCAAACGGAGGGCGAGGCGTACCGGCGCGCAGCGCTCGCAGCGACGCTTTCGGCAAGCCTCGAGCTTGCCCGACGCGGGCGCGTCGAACTTCGCCAGGAGCGGCCTTTTGGGCCCATTTATCTGCGCAGCGGCGCGCGGATTGCCGGCGAAAGGGGGGAGAGGAGCGTTTGAACGAAAGGGGCGAGCGGCTGCGCCTCCTCGAGGCTCTGATCTTCGCCGCCGCAGAACCGGTCGGCGAAGAAATCCTCTCTTCGCGCCTCGATGAGGCGGGCGATCTTCCCGATCTTTTGCAGGAGCTCCGGGAGACCTACAAAGGGCGCGGAATGAACCTCGTGCGGCTTGCCGGAGGCTGGACCTTCCGCACCGCGCCCGATCTCGCGCAAAAGCTTTTTGTCGAACGCCGCCTTTTGCGCAAGCTGTCGCGCGCGGCGGTCGAAACCCTTGCCGTCATCGCCTATCACCAGCCGCTCACTCGCGGCGAAATCGAGGAAATGCGCGGCGTCAGCCTTCATAAGGGAACGCTCGACCTGCTTATGGAGGCGGGCTGGGTGCGGCCGAAAGGCCGCCGTCAGAGCCCGGGCCGGCCTTTGCTTTGGGTGACGACGCCGGCCTTTCTTCTCCATTTCGGCCTCGACAGGATCGAGGATCTGCCGCGTCTCGAAGAGCTTTCCCTGCCGGCGGGCGAGCTGCGCCAAGCGCGTTTCGGGGGGCTGAGGGAAGCGAAGGCAAAACCCTTCCGCGGCGACGGCGAGGAGAGGTGAAGGCGGGCGCGATTGCCGCTCCCCGCCAAACCTGACATGATTGCCTATATGAAGGGGCAGTCGGCAAAGGATGAAGCCGCCCTAAGGCGGCAAGAAGACGATGTTTTTTGATTTCGGCTGGTCGGAGCTGATGCTGATCTCGGTCGTGGCGCTTGTCGTCATCGGCCCCAAAGACCTGCCGCGGGCGATGCGGGCGGTCGGTTTCTGGATGCGCAAGGCTCGCAGCCTTTCGCAGGAGTTTCAGGGCCATGTCGACGACCTGATGCGCGAGTCCGAGCTCGAAGAGGTGCATCAAGACCTGAAAAAGGCGACGGAGATCGATCTCCAGGGGGAACTCGAACGGTCGATCGATCCCGAAGGCAGCCTGCGCGAGGGTCTCGCTTTCCCCGAGCTCGAAGCGCCCTCGCAAACGACTCTCGAAGAACCGGCGCCCGCGGCCCTCGAAGAGCCCTCGCACGCGGCCCTCGAAGAAGCGTCGCAGAAGGCGCCGCAGAATCCGACGGCGACGGCGGAGGATCTCTTGCCGCCCCCGCCCGCCGAAAGCGCTCCGAGGGAAAACGCGGCGGCAACTGACGCCGCAAAGCCCCCTCTGCCTGGCGAAGGCGCAGCGGCGGCACCAAGGTCCTAGGAACGCGGCATGGCCGAGGACAAGGAAGCCGAGCTCGAAGGCGGGCGTATGCCTCTCCTCGATCACCTGATCGAACTGCGCAAGCGTCTCATCTGGTCGATCGTCGCCGTCCTTATCGCCTTTATCGCCGCCTATCAGGTGAAAGAGCGGATCTTCGATTTTCTCGTCCATCCTCTGGCCGTGGCTCTCGGCGGCCAGCCCGGCCGCCATCTCATCTATACGGGCCTCACCGAGGCTTTTCTCACTTATGTCAAGGTCTCGTTCTGGGCGGGATTTTGCGTGGCCTTCCCGTTCATCGCCGTGCAGCTGTGGAAATTCGTCGCTCCGGGCCTTTACAAGAACGAGAAGCGCGCCTTCCTCCCTTATCTTCTCGCGACCCCGGTTCTGTTCCTTCTCGGCGCCGCTCTCGCCTATTACGTGGTGATGCCGCTTGCCTGGCATTTCTTTGTCAGCTTCGAAACCCCGGGCGGTCCCGGCACTTTGCCGATCGTCCTCGACGCGAGGGTGAGCCAATATCTCTCCCTGGTGATGACGCTGCTTCTCGCCTTCGGGGTCGCCTTTCAGATGCCGGTGCTCCTCACCCTGATGGCGCGGGTCGGGCTGATCACCGCGGCGCAGCTTGCCTCCAAGCGCCGTTACGCGATCGTCGGCATGTTCATCCTCGCCGCCGTCCTGACGCCGCCCGATATCTTCAGCCAGACGAGCCTCGCCCTGCCTCTGATCGCCCTTTTCGAAGCCTCGATCGTCTCCTGCCGCATGGTCGAGAAAGCGCGCGCCCGCCGTGAAGCCGAAGAGGAGGCCGAACTTGCCGGCAAAGGGAAGCCGGCCCCAGGCGCCTCCTAGAAAAGGCGGCCCGGCGCGGCTCGACAGGGATAAAGCGGCAAAGCCATGTTTGAACTTCGATGGATCCGCGACAACGGGGAAGAATTCGACCGCGGGTTAAGGCGCCGCGGCCTCAAAGCGTTGAGCGCGGAGATCCTCGCGCTCGATCGCGAGTGGCGGGCGGCGCAGACGCGGCTCGAAGAGACCCGGGCGCGGCAGAAACGCCTCGCCAAAGAGATCGGCGCCGCGCGCAAAAGCGGGGAGGCGATCGCAGGGTTGCAGGCAGAAGGCGCAGAGGCGAAGGAAGAAGAGTCTGCGGCCGAAGCGGAAGCGCAGCGCATCAAAGCCGCGATCGATGAGATCCTTTGGGGAGTTCCGAACCTTCCCGCCGAAGACGTGCCCGAAGGCGCCGACGAAAGCGCGAACCGGGTCCTGCGCCGCTATGGCGAACCCGCGGCGTTCGATTTTCCCCCAGAGAGCCACGAACGCATCGGCGAACGCTTGGGGCTGATGGATTTTGCGCGCGCCGCAAGACTTTCCGGCTCCCGTTTCGTCGTCCTCAAAGGCGCTCTCGCGCGGCTCGAACGGGCGCTTTCGGCGTTCATGCTCGATTTGCACACGCGCGAATTCGGCTATCTCGAAATTTCGCCTCCTCTTCTCGTGCGCGACGAGGCCGCCTTCGGCACCGGGCAGTTACCGAAATTCGGCGAGGATCTTTTCCGCACGACGGGCGGCCATTATTTGATCCCGACCGCAGAGGTCCCTTTGACCAACCTCGTCGCCGGCGAGATCCTCGAAGAAAGCGCCTTGCCTTTGCGTTTTGTCGCTTCGACCCCCTGCTTCCGCTCGGAGGCCGGGGCGGCGGGGCGCGATACCCGCGGCATGATCCGCCAGCATCAGTTCTTGAAGGTCGAGCTGGTCTCGATCACGCGGCCCGAAGATTCGGAGGCGGAGCACGAACGCATGACGGCCTGCGCCGAAGAGGTCCTGAAACGCCTCGAACTTCCTTATCGGGTGGTCGTTCTCTCCACCGGCGACATGGGTTTTGCCGCCAAGAAAACCTACGACATCGAGGTTTGGTTGCCCTCTCAAGGGAGCTATCGCGAGATCTCGAGCTGCTCCGATTGCGGGCCGTTTCAGGCCTTGCGCATGAAAGCGCGCTATCGCCTCGAAGGCGGCAAAGGGACGCGTCCTGTGCACACCCTCAACGGCTCCGGGCTGGCAATCGGGCGCACCCTTATCGCCATCCTCGAAAACTTCCAGCGCCGCGACGGCGGCCTCGCCCTTCCGCAAGCCTTGCGGCCTTATCTCGGAGGGATGGAAGAGATCGCGTGAAAGAAGGCGAAAGCGCCCTCATCGCCAAAAAGCTGCGGCTTCTGATGGAGCTGAGGGGCGCCGGGATTGGCGATACGCGCGTCCTCGCAGCGATCGAAAAGACGCCGCGCGAAATTTTCGTTCCTCCCTCTTTCCGCGACCGCGCTTACGAGAACGTGGCCTTGCCCATAGGCCAGGGACAAACGGTCAGCCAGCCTTTCATCGTCGCCTTGATGACCGAAAAGCTCGATCTCGGCGAGCGCCACAATGTCTTCGAGATCGGCACCGGCTCGGGTTACCAGACGGCGGTTCTGGCGCGCCTTGCCCGCCGCGTCTTTACCATGGAGCGCCATCGCGCGCTCTTGCGGGAGGCCGAAAAGCGTTTCGCCGAGTTGCGGCTCAGCAATATCGTCGCCCGCCTTGGCGACGGAACAAAAGGCTGGCGCGAGCAGCCGCCTTTCGACCGCATCCTCGTCACCGCCGCGGCCCGCGGCATACCCGAGGCGCTCAAGGAGGGGCTCGCTCCGGGCGGCATCCTTGTCGTCCCGGTCGGCAAAGAACGCCGCGACCAGAGGTTGATGCGCATAACCCGGAACGCGCAAGGGTTTGTCGCAGAAGATCTGGGGCCGGTGCATTTCGTTCCGCTTGTCGCCGGCCCGCCGCGTCCGGGCGGCCCGTGATCGCGAAAGCTCCCGATTCTGCCTCAAAGGGCCAGCGAAAAGCCCGCATCGAGCGGCGGCAAAGCGCGGCCGCGATCGCGGCAGGGCCGCCAGGTTTCTGCGAAGATTCCCTTATAATCCGATAGTTAGGGATCGATCTTCGGCGCCGCGGGCGGCCTCTGCGCCTCTTTCAGCGCGCTTCTTTTTGCGGGCCTGCTAGGATGAGCGTGAAGAGTGGCCTATCCCGGTTTCTGGGGGTGGCGAGGCCTTTGCATGTCGGGGGACGTGCAAAGGGGGGAAGATGGGAAAGCACGGTCTTTTCGGTTGCGGCGCGGGCGCGTTTTTGGCGGGCCTTTCGCTACTTTTGCCTCTTGCGGGTTGCGGATCGAGAGCGGGAGGGCCGGCCCCGCTGGTGGTGGGCGCCTCACCCTGGCCGGGCGCCGCGCCCTCGTCGGGGGCAAGGGCGCCTCTTGCCCCGCGCCATCAGAGGAGAGAGGTGAGGGTCGCGCCGGGCGACACCCTTTTGGGCCTCGCCCGCGCTTATGGCGTTTCGGCGCGCGCTCTCATCGCCGCGAACCGTTTAGAGCCGCCTTATCTTCTGGAGGCGGGTTCGCTCCTCAGGATCCCTCGCCGCGGGGAAGAGGAAAATGCGCCCCTAGCCCTCGCTTCTCTGCCGCCGCCCAAACCGGCGCCCTCTTTCGGGGCGGAGCCGCGCCGCGCGGCGCCCGCGCCGCTCCCCGCTCCTGCGGAGGCCGCTCGCCCGGCGCCGCCGCCGCCCAAGGCCGAACCCGCAACGACGCCGGCAAAGCCGCGCCAGACGCCGGTTGCGGCGCCCCTTTCGCCGCCCCCGGCAAAAACGGCGGCGCTCGCCCGGGCACCGGCAAAAGGACCGGCAGGCAATTTCTCCTGGCCTCTGCGCGGGCGCGTCATCGCCGGTTTCGGCCCCGGTCCGCACGGGACCCGCAACGAAGGGATCAATATCGCCGCCCCGCGCGGCGCCCCGGTCGAGGCCACCGCCGGCGGCACCGTCGTCTATACCGGGAACGAGTTGCGCGGTTATGGAAACCTGGTCCTGATCAAACACAAAGCGGGGTGGATCTCGGCCTACGCGCATCTCGACGTGATCCTCGTCAAGCGCGGAGAGAGGGTGTCCCGCGGGCAGGTCATCGCCCGCGTCGGCGCGACCGGAAGCGTCGGCGCGCCGCAGCTTCATTTCGAGCTTCGCCGCGCCGACCGCGCGGTCGATCCGATGAAATTCCTGGCGCCGCTTTCGACCGCAGCGACCCCCGCGCGCCCTCGGCGCGGGTAATCGCGCAGCCGATCAGAGAAGAGGCTTGCCGAGCCTGCCGGCGAGATCCTGGATGAATTGCCAGGCGACCCGCCCCGAACGCGAACCGCGGGTGATCGACCATTCATTGGCCGAGGAAAGAAGGGCGTCGGCACCAAGATCGAGCCCGAAATGGGCGGCGTAGCCTTTGACGATCGCGTGATAGGTTTCCTGATCGATGGCGTGAAAACCGAGCCAAAGACCGAAGCGGTCGGAAAGCGAAACCTTTTCTTCGACCGCTTCGCCCGGATTGATCGCGCTCGCGCGCTCGTTTTCGATCATCTCCCGGGGCATCAGATGGCGGCGGTTCGATGTGGCGTAAAAAAGGACGTTGCGCGGCCTTCCCTCGATGCCGCCTTCGAGGGCTCCTTTGAGCGATTTGTAGCTGGTGTTTTCGGCTTCGAATGAAAGATCGTCGCAGAAGAGGAGACACCGCCTCTTCTCGCGGCGCAAACGCGAGAGAAGGCGCGGCAGGCTCGGCAGGTCCTCGCGGTGGATCTCGACGAGGGCGAGAGAGCGCTCCTTCCTGTCGTTGACCGCGGCGTGGACCGCCTTGACGAGGGCGCTTTTGCCGGTGCCGCGGGCGCCCCATAGAAGCGCGTTGTTGGCGGGAAGCCCTGAGGCGAACCTCGATGTATTGTCGAAAAGGATGTCGCGCACGCGGTCGATCCCGCGCAAAAGGCCGAGAGGAACCCGGTTGACCTCGGCGACGGGCTCGAGGCGTTCGCTTTCGGCGTGCCACAGAAAGGCGTCGGCGACGCCGAGATCGAGGGTTGCGGCCGGGCTCGGAGCGAGGCGTTCGAGAGCCTCGGCGATGCGGTGCAAAAGAGGGACAAGGTCGCGTTCGCTCATGGGAGGCTCTAAGGAAATGAGGCGCGGACCCTACCATGTGGAGCGTCGGCGCGGAAACGGGCGATCTCGCCGCCCCCGGAGAGCGCCATTGCTCTTTCTCTTGTCATCGCGTAGGAATTCGCGGGTGGTCGAGCCCGCCTTGCCGCCGGCAAAGGCCGCCTCAAGGACAATCGACGCGCGAGATCGAGGCGCGATGCCGATGCTGATAGCCCCCGCCTTCGCCCAAGGAACGAGCCTTCTCGGCAGCCAGAGCGTGATGCTGCAGATGCTGCCGCTCGTTCTCATCTTCGTCGTATTCTATTTCCTTCTGATCCGGCCTCAGCAGAAAAAGGCGAAAGACCACAAGACGATGCTCGAATCGTTGCGGCGCGGCGACCGGGTGGTCACGGGCGGCGGCATCATCGGCACCGTCTCCCGGGTGGTGAGCGCCGAAGAGGTGCAGATCGACATCGCCGAGAATGTCCGGATTCGCGTCATGCGCAACACCATCGCGAGCGTCGTGGCGAAACCCGAACCGGCCTCGCGCGAGCCGGCCAAGGACCGCGGCGAAGCGGCAAATGACCGGAGCGAGCCGGCAAAACGCGAGGGCGCAAGCGCCCGCCGCGAGGCCGACAAGGTCTGAGCCCGGGTTCCCTTCTGATGCTCTATTTTGCGAGATGGAAGATCCTTTTGATCCTCGGGGTGTGCGCGGCCGGGCTTCTCCTCGCCTTGCCGAACCTCTTCGGCCCGTCGTTTCTAAAGGCCCTTCCGCCTTACCTTCCGCACAAGCGCCTGGCGCTCGGGCTCGATCTGCGCGGCGGCTCCTACATGCTTCTCAAAGTCGATTTCGCGGCCGAACAGCGCGAAGAGCTCGAATCGACGATCGACCGCGTGCGCAATGCGCTTCTCGACGCCAATATCGGCTATACCGGCCTCGGCATCAGCGGCGGGGAGATACGCTTCAAGATCCGCGAAGAGGGGCGGATCGACGGGGCTCTCGCGGTGTTGCGCAAGATCGATCCGGAACTCGTCGTCGCCATCAAAAGCGACGGCGAGGGGACGATGCGTTTCAATCCGGTCGCGCTACGCTCGCGCCGTCTCGAGGCGGTGCAGCAATCGGTCGAGATCATCCGCCGCCGCATCGACGAAACCGGGGTCAAGGAGCCGACGATCGAACGCCAAGGCTTGGAGCGCATCCTTGTCGAGCTTCCGGGCGTGGGCAATCCCGAGCACATCAAAAGGCTTATAGGCCGCACCGCCAAGCTGACCTTTCAGCTTGTCGACGCCACCGCCTCGGTTGCCGAGGCGCAGGCGGGAAAACTTCCGCCCGGTGACGAGATCCTCCCTGCTGCGGCCGGGAGCGGGGGAGAGGCCTCTTATGTCGTCCACCGGCGCATCGTCGTCGACGGCAGCGAACTGGTCGACGCTCAGGCCACCTTCGAGAACAACGAGCCGGTGGTCAGTTTCCGCTTCAACGCTCTCGGCGCCCGGCGTTTTGGCGAGGTGACGCGCGAGAATGTTGGCAAGCCTTTTGCCATCGTCCTCGACAACAAGGTGATCAGCGCTCCCGTCATCCGCGAGCCGATCCTCGGCGGCAGCGGCGTCATCTCCGGCAATTTCACCGTGCGTTCGGCAAGCGATCTCGCTCTTCTGCTGCGGGCGGGCGCGCTTCCGGCGCCGATCACGACCCTCGAAGAAAGGACGGTCGGCCCTTCGCTCGGAGCGGATTCGATCCATGCGGGGGCTCTTGCCTCGATCGTCGGCGTCTCTCTCGTGGTCGTTTTCATGTTTCTGTTTTACGGTCTTTTCGGCCTTTTTGCCGACTTCGCGCTGTTCTTCAACCTGTCCTTGATGCTCGGAAGCCTGTCGGTTCTGGGGGCGACCCTGACGCTTCCCGGGATCGCCGGGATCGCGTTGACGATGGGCATGGCGGTCGACGCCAATGTCCTTATCTACGAGCGCATCCGCGAAGAGGTGCGCGGCGGCCGCAGCTTGCTTTCGGCTCTCGACGCCGGGTTCAAGCGCGCCTTCGGCACGATCTTCGACAGCCATTTTACGACCCTCGTCGCGGGCTTTCTGATGTTCTGGCTCGGTTCGGGCCCGGTGCGAGGTTTTGCGGTGACGCTCAGCATCGGCGTTCTCACTTCTCTCTTTTCGGCGATCCTCGTCACCCGCCTTCTCATCGTCACCTGGCTGCGCCAGACCAAACCGAAGGAGATCCCGATTTGACGGGAAGGCCCCCGATAACGCCGGCTAGGAGCCTGTCTGAGTAATCCTCATGAGCCGCGTTTCGAGCGAAAATCGGCCTATCTTAGGAGAAGCGCGAAGAGCGTATCGGGAATGCGGTCGAGGGCTTCGACGCGGGAGAGGCCGATTTTCGCCGAAACCCTCCGGGAGGCGGTGCTTTTGCCCGCCCGAGGGCGTCGCAGGCGCCGCACGCCTCGCAGGCGTCGCCGCGCTTGCCCGATGGGGCGGCATCGCGCCTCCTGCCGGATCGGGCAAAATCGCCGGCGTCGCGGCCATGACGATTCCTCAGACAGGCTCTAGGCAATGAAACCGCTCATCGTTTTCCGCCGCACTCCGCAGATCGACTTCATGCGCCTGCACCGCGTCGGGTTTCTGTTCTCGGCGTTCCTCATCCTCTCTTCGCTCGTCCTCTTCTTCACGGTCGGGCTCAATTACGGGATCGATTTCGTCGGCGGCACGATGATGCAGGTGCGGGTTGCGCACGGGGCCGCGGATCTCGCCAAGATGAGGGGAGAACTCGACCGTCTCGGCCTCAACGCCTCGCTTCAAGGGTTCGGTTCGCCGAGCGACGTGCTGATCCGCCTGCCGCGCCAGCCGGGCGGCGATGTGGCGCAAGAAAAGGCGGTCGAAAGCGCCCGCAAGGCGCTCGGAGGAGGGGTCGAATATCGCAGCGTCGAAGTCGTCGGGCCGACCGTCGGCCATGAGCTGATACGCGCCGGCGTCATCGCCACCGTTCTCGCCCTTTTCGCCATCGCCGCTTACATCTGGTTTCGCTTCGAGTGGCAGTTCGGCGTCGGCGGGATGTTCTCGACCCTTCACGACGTCGTCACCACGGTCGGGGTTTTCGCCCTCTTTCACCTCGAATTCAACCTGACGACCCTGGCCGCGATCCTTACGGTCGCCGGCTATTCGGTCAACGATACGGTGGTCATCTACGATCGCGTGCGCGAAGATTTGCGCAAATACCGCACGATGCCGTTTCGCGATCTCATCAATCTCGCCCTCAACGAGACCCTTTCGCGGACGATCCTCACCGTCTCGACGGTCGCTCTGGCGGTTCTCTCCCTCCTCATTTTCGGCGGTCCGGTCTTGCGTGGCTTTAGCATCGCCATGTTGTGGGGGGTGGTGATCGGCACCTATTCCTCGCTTTTTATCGCGGCGCCGATCCTTTACTACGTGCAGCCGAACCGCGCCGCTATCGGGCCTTCGGGTGCGCCCTCGGGCGAAAGAGGCAAAGTGCGCGCCTCGCGCGCCCGCTCTTCGTAATTGGGGAAATGGAGCTGCAACCGATCCTTCCCGAAGGACGGCAGATCATCGAACGGTATGGCGCGGCCGGGTTTCGCGTGAGCGGAATCTTTTACAAAGGTTCGATCCTCGTCTTTGCCGACCGCACCCAGAGTTGGCCGGTCGAGGCGGCCGCGGGCGTCAGCCTCGAAAGCCTCGCTCCGGTCTTCGCTCATGGCGGCGTCGAGATGCTGGTTGTGGGCCTCGGCAGAAAGGGAGGTATCCTCGGGCAGGCCTTGCGCCTCGGCCTCAAAGAGGCCGGCATCGCCTTCGAACCCATGGAGACCGGCGCGGCCTGCCGCACCTATAATATTCTTCTCGGCGAAGACCGCCCGGTTGCGGCGGCTCTTTTGCCTTTCGCGTAGCCGGCATCTCTCACACTGGAGAGCGGCTGCTCGCCCCGTGACCCGGCGCAGCCCATGCCCAGTCGTAGAAATGCGGGCTAAAACCCGCCTTCGGGCCTCTCAAACTTCGATGAGTTCGATCGCTTCGCGCGAAGGGCCTGCGATCATCGCGGCGCGGGCGCGGCCGAGCGAGGCCGGCTCTTCGAGAAAACGCACCCCTTCGCTTTTGAGCTTTACGACCCAGGCGTCGAGATCTTCGACGGCGAGAGCGATGTGGTCCTGAAGCTGGCCGCGGCTCGCGGCCAAGGGTTCCCTGCCCTGGTTCGGATAGATGAGAAATGCGACATCGCCGAAACGAACCCCCGCCCGCGGCTCCCGGATCATCCCTTGCTGCGCGAGGGCGGGCCAGCTCGGTTCGGCCTTGCGCTCCCTTTTCACCGCAACGGTCCCGGCAAAAGGCCCGTAGGCTTCGGCGCCAAGGTGACGGCGATACCAGTCGGAAGCCGAACCCGGGTCCTCTTCGAAAAAATGCACGTGATTGAAGCGTAGGGCCGGGTGATCTCCGGCATATTCGACGAGAGCGCCGTCGGGCCCTTTCATATAGGCAAAGCCGGGGCCTCCGGCGGGGCGGATTCCTTGCGCTTTTGCTTCGGCGATCTCGCGGCGCGTGCGCCCGAGGCGGCCTTCAGCGCCGGGCCAGGCGTCGCTGCTGATAAAAACGGAGCCGCCTTCCTCGGAGGTGTAAAGGGGCAAAAGCTCGACCTCGCGGCGGCTTTTATAGGTTTCGAGACAAGCCCTCGAATCTTTCACATGCCAGCCGAAATGCCAGATTGCGCTTTGCGGCAAAAGCGGCGGCGGCTTTTCCGTTTTGGTAAAAAGAATGAGGGCGTCGTTCGGCGAAAAGAGCGCTGGAACGCCCTCCCATTCGCCTTTCCTCGTGCCCGCAAACTGCCGCGTATAAAAGCCGATCGCGGCCTCGGGATCGAGCGAATGGAGATGCAGATGGTGAAAGGAGGGAGGGGAAAGCATTGACCCGCATTTCTACGACTGGGCATGGGCTGCGCGAGCCGCATCCCGCAAAGCCGCTCTTTGCGGGGTGCGGCCTTTCCTCAACGCGCCTTCGTAAGGTTCGCCGCCGCGAAATCCCAATTGACGAGATGGTCGAGGAAGGTCTGGACGAAATCCGGCCTGCGGTTCTGGAAATCGAGGTAATAGGCGTGTTCCCAGACGTCGCAAGTCAGAAGCGCGCTTTCTCCCTGCGCCAGCGGATTGACCGCGTTCGGCGTTCTGGTCACCTTGAGGGCGCCGCCCGCGGCGACGAGCCAGGCCCAGCCGCTGCCGAACTGGCCGACCGCGGCCGCCTTGAACTCTTCCTTGAATTTGTCGAGGCCGCCAAAGGCCTTGTCGATCGCCGCAGCGAGCGCCCCGCTCGGTGCGCCGCCGCCCTTCGGTTTCATCGAGTTCCAGAAAAAGCTGTGGTTCCAAACCTGGGCGGCGTTGTTGAAAAGCCCCGCCTTCGCCTCGTCCCTGTAGCTCGATCGTATCAACTCTTCGAGAGAGAGGCCTTCCTCGGGCTTGCCTTTGATCAGGTTGTTGAGGTTTGTCACATAGGCCTGATGATGGCGGCCATGATGAAATTCGAAAGTGCGCTCCGACATATGCGGTTCGAGGGCGCTTTTCGGATAGGGCAGGGGCGGCAATTCGAAAGCCATGGCGATTTTTCCACTTTCTCGTGAGTTCCGTGAAGCCAAACGTCCCGGCGAAAAGAGAGCCTTTCGCTCGGGTTGAGCGCCCTTTTATGAGAGACCGGGCTTCGCCCCTCGTCCAACTGTTGCGAAGGCGGGACCGCGACCGTTTCCAAACGGCGCTTTTCGCGCCGGCCGCCCATCGTGAAGCGCTCTTCACACTTTATGCCTTCAACAGCGAGATTGCCAGAGTGCGCGAAATCGTCAGTGAGCCTTCGCTCGGCCTTTTCCGCCTCGGCTGGTGGCGTGAGGCGATCGAAGCCGCTTATGAAGCAGGAGCGGAACCCCGCCATGTCGTCGCGCTTCCTCTCTCTCGCCTTATCCGCGAACGCAGCCTTTCGCGCGCCCATTTCGAACGATTGATCGCGGCGCGCGAAAGCGATCTCGAAGCCGAGGCTCCGCCCGACCTCGAAGCCCTCGAAGCCTATGCGGCGGCGAGTTCGGGAAGCCTCGTTGGTCTCGCTCTCGAAATTCTCGGCGCGTCTTCGGCCGAGGCTCTGGCGGCGGCAAACGATGTCGGGATCGCTTATGCGCTGGCTGGGCTTTTGCGCGGCCTGGCGGCTTTCGCGGGGCGCGGGCGTCCCTTTATCCCGCTCGATATCGCGGCGAGGGCGGGTCTTTCTGCGCAAGACCTCGAAAGGCGCCGCGGCACCCCGGCGCTTGCCGCCGCAGCTGCGGAAATCGCCGCCGCGGCCTCTTCCCGTCTTGCAGAAGCGCGGGAAAGACGCTCCCTTTTGCCGCGCGCGGCGCTCCCGGCGCTGTTGCCGGCGCTCATCGCCGAACAGAGCCTTTTGCGTCTTAAGCGTGCGGGATACGATCCTTTTGCCCCCCGCTTTCGCGAACGCGATCCTTGGCAAAGCTGGCGGCTTCTTTCCGCCTATCTGCGCGCCCGCTTTTGAGCGTTTCCGTCTAAAAGCCTTTGAAGTCGGGGAGGCGGCGCTCGGCCATTGCCTTGATTCCTTCCTTGAAATCCGCGGTCTGGCGCAGCCGCTCCTGTTCGACGAGTTCGCGCTCGGTTGCCGCCTCGACCGCTTCGGCAAGGCCGCGGCGCAGCGTCTCGCGCGTCGCGAGGACGGCGAGAGGGGCCGATTGCGCGATCTCCAAGGCGAGAGCGGCGGTCGCCCTGCGCAGTTCGGAAAGGGGAACGAGAAGATCGGCCAGCCCGATACGGACCGCCTCTTCGCCCGGGACGCGCCGGCTCGTGTAAAAAAGAAGCGCCGCCTTTTGCGCGCCGACAAGACGCGGCAGGGTGGCCGTCAAGCCGAAACCGGGATGATAGCCGAGGCGGTTGAAATTGGCGCTGAAACGGGCTTCGCTGCAGGCCACGCGAAAATCGGCGACAAGCGCAAGGCCGAGCCCGCCGCCGACCGCGGCTCCCTGGATGGCAGCGACGATCGGCTTTCTGGTCCTGAAAAGGCGGATCGCCTCCTTGTAAAGATGTCTGCCCGAAGGGCTTCGGGTTCCCTGCGAGACGGTGCCCGCTTCCATTCTTTTCGAAAAATCGGCACCGGCGCAAAAAGACCGTCCTTCGGAAGCGAGCACGACGACGCGCACCGATGGATCGGCGTCGAGCTCTTCGAAAGCCTCGGCAATCTCGGCGACAAGCTTGCCGTCGAAAAAATTGTGAGGCGGGCGACGGATCTCCACGGTCGCGACAAGACCGTCGCGCTCGACGGCGATCTCGCGAAGAGAAGTCGATTCACTCATCGCTTTTCCTTTTAACCCCCTTTAACCCTCGGGTTCCCTCGTCAGGATAAGGGCATCGACGACCGAAAGTCCTTCCCCTTCAGCGGAAAGGATGACCGGGTTCACGTCGATTTCGGCAAGGATCTGGGCGTGGTCGGCGGCAAAGCGCGAAAGGGAGACGAGAAGGCGTGAAAGCGCCTTCGTGTCGGCGGGCGGAGCGCCGCGAAACGGCCCCAACAGCGCCGCGCCTTTGAGGCTTCCAAGAAGATCGAAGGCTTCCCTTTCCTCGATCGGCACCGGCGCGAAGGCGACGTCGCGCAGCGCTTCGGCCTCGGTGCCGCCGAGCCCGACCATCAGAATGGGGCCGAAATCGGGATCGCGGCTGACGCCGAGGATCATCTCGCGGCCTTCGGGCGCCATCTTCTGGACGAGAACGCCTTCGATGCGGGCTTCGGGAACGGCCTTCTTGACGCGTTCGAAGAGGCCGCGATACGCCGCGATCACGGCCTTTTCCCCTTCGATCCCGAGGGCCACGGCTCCGGCCTCCGTCTTGTGCAGGATGTCGGGGGAGAGAAGCTTGAGCGCGACGGGGCCGCCGATCGCCGCGGCGGCTTCGAGCGCCTCCTTTTCGTTTGCGACCACGCGTTCGGGAGGGGAAGGCACGCCGTAAAGGGAAAGAACCGCTTTTGCTTTTGCCTCGGTCAAAACCGGGCCTTCGGCAAGAAGCGCGCGGGCGGCCTTGGCCACCAGAGCGGGATGGGTCTCGGCGGGCAGAACCCGGCTTTTGCGCTTTTCGCTGAAGAGGGCGTAATCGACGAGCGCCTTCAATGCCCGCGCGCAGCTCGGCATCGAGGTGTAGCAGGGGATGCCGGCTTCGGCAAAGGCCGTCATCGCTTTGGGGCTTGCCGTCGTGTAGGTGCAAAGGAGGATCGGCTGGCGGGTCGAACGCGCGACCCCCAAAAGGTCTTCGGCGCGCTCGCGCGCGGTCTCTTCGTTGGCGAGAGAACTGATGAGAAGGATGGTGTCGATCCTTTCGGATTCGCGCAGGATTTCGACGAGGCGCCGGTAGCCTACTTGGTGGATCGCCTGCGCGGTGCCGTCGACCGGGTTTTGCACCGCCGCGTAAGAGGGCAGAAGCGCCTCTAAGCGCTTCTGGATCCCTTCTTCGAGAACCGGCAATTCGAGGCCGTGGGCGCAAAGGATGTCCGCCATCCACACCGCGCTTCCGCCCGAGCCCGTCACCACCGCGACCCGGTTTCCGCGCGGCAATGGGCAAAAGGCGAAAGCCGCGGCAAGGTCGAGCATGTGGTCGGGGTCCTCGCCCTCAACGATGCCCAAATGGCGGAAGACCGCGTCGAGGGCCGCGCCCGAACGGGCGAGAGCGCCCGTGTGGGAGAGCGCGGCGCGCCGCCCCGCCTCCGATCGCCCGACCTTGGCGAGGATCAAAGGCTTTCCTTTCGCTGCCGCTTTCAAGGCCACCTCGCGAAAGCGTTCGGCGTTTCTGATCCCTTCGAGATAAAGGAGAAAGACGTCGGCGCCCTCTTTGTCGAGGAGCCAATCGACATAATCATGCCCTTCGAGAAGCGCCTGATTTCCGGCGCTCACCTGATAGGTGAAAGAGAGATCCCGGGCGCGCCCGCGATTGAAAAAGGCAAAGGTCAAGGCGCCGCTTTGGCAACTGACCGCGATCCCCCGGCTTTTGCGAACGCGCGGCAAAAGAGGCTCGGTCCTGTCGTCGAAAACGGGGCTGAAAGTCGCGACCAGAGGAAGGTACGGATTGACGAAACCTTCGGAGTTCGGGCCGCAAAGGAGAAGGTCGTATTTCTCTGCAATCGCGCGCAATTCCCTCTCGCGCCGGCGCGCCGCCTCGCCCTTCTCTTCGCCAAAGCCCGAACCGATGACGAGCGCGGCCAGCACCCCTTTGCGCCCGCATTCCTCGAGGGTCGAAGCGACATGCTCGGCCGGAACGAGAAGGATCGCGAGATCGACAGCTTGCGGCAGGGCCGAAACCGAAGGGTAGGTCTTCAGGCCCAAAACCGCGTTCTCGCGCCGGCTCACGGCAAAAACCGGGCCTTTGGCACCATGCTCGACAAGGGCGCGGGTGAGCCGCCCGCGCAGGGTTTTGGCGTCGGCCGAGGCGCCGACGACGACAACGCCCGAAGGCGCGAGAAGAGGCCGCAGATCGGTCATCGCCCTCAGCCCGAAATGCGGGTTAGCGCAAGCCGAGGCCGCGGGCGATGATGCCGCGCAACACTTCGCGCGTTCCCCCCTGGATCGTCAGCTTTGGCGCAATCAAGGTTGCGTGCCGCAAGGCCGCCCTAAAGCGGTTGTCATTGGCGTCGGGATCATCCTCTTGCGGAGGCGGCGCCAAAAGGCGGACCTTGTCCGGCAGGGACTGTTCGAAATTCGTTCCGAGATCCTTGACGAGGGCGGCTTCGACCATGGGCGTCTTGCCGGCCTCCAGCATCCCCGCGACCGAAATCGACATGCGGCGCAAGATCATCAGTTGCGCGACCGCGCGGCCTATCCCTTCGGCAAGCCGTTCGTCCGGATTTTCCCCCGCGCTGCGAACGAGCTCGACCAGAGCGGGGAAGGTCTCGATCCAGCGATCGGGGCCGCTGCGTTCGAAGGCGAGTTCGTCGGTCGCCTGTTTGGAGGCCATGTCGAGATCGCCGACGAGGTAGGAATCGGGAAGGAAGACGTCGTCGAACACCACTTCGTTGAAATCGTGACGCCCCAAGAGGTTGATGATCGGCCGGATCGAAATCCCGGGAGCGCGCATATCGACGAGGAATTGCGAAAGACCGTAACGCCGGTTCTCGCCGGTCGCAGGCGAGGTGCGCAAAAGGGCGATCATGTAATCGGCCTCATGCGCATTGCTGGTCCAGATCTTGCGGCCGTTGACGCGATAGCCGCCCGCGGCCTTCCGCGCCCGCGTCGAGGCGGCGAAAACGTCGGACCCCGAATTGGGCTCCGAAAGGCCGATGCAAAAGCAGAGTTCGCCTTTGGCGATCCTCGGCACGATCGCCTCTTTGACCTCTTCCTGCCCGTAACGCAAAAGGACCGGGCCGCTTTGCCGGTCCGCGGTCGAAAAACCGCGGGTCGGGGCGCCGCAGGCCAGCATCTCTTCGACGACGACATAGCGTTCGAGTTGCGAGCGTTCCCCGCCCCCGTACCGTTTCGGCCAGGTCATGCCGATCCAGCCTCTCGCACCGACCTTGCGGCTGAATTCGCGCGAGAAGCCGCCTTCGCCCGGGACAAAACCGCCGCGGGCGATCTCTTGGCGCAAAAAGGCGCGAACCTCTTGCCTCAGCGCTTTTGCCGCTTCAGGCAGAGAGACGGGATCGAAGCGGAAGGAAATGGTCATCAAAGCCCTCAAAGATCTGCGGCGAGGGTCGGCCAAAGCGCCTCGGCGCCGCGGGCGGCTACCAGTTGCCCGAGACGGATTGCCCAGAAACTCTCGTTGCCGAACTCTTCGCGCCAGGCCCATAAGCGCCTGGTCCGGTGATGGAGAGAGTGCTCGTAGGTGAAACCCATGGCGCCGTGAACCTGGTGGGCGATCGCCGCGCCGGTGCCCGCCGCCTCGCCCGCTCTGATCTTTGCCGCGGCGAGGGCGGCAACGTCGATCCTCTCTTTGCCGCAAGCCTCAAGGGCGGCCTGTGCGGCGGCCGAAGCGGCCGCAGCCTCGCCCGCAAGCATCGCGAGATTGTGCTGGATGACCTGGAACTTGGCGATCGGCCGCCCGAATTGCGTGCGATCTCCTGCATAGGAGATCGATTGTTCGAGGATGCCTTCGAGGGCGCCGGCGATCTGCTGCACGCGCAGGGCCGCACCGAGCGCCAAAAGCGCCTCTTCTTCGATCGCCGAAGGGGCCAGTCTCGCGGCTGCCAAACCGTCGAAAGAGAGATCGTCCGCAGGTTCTCCGGCAAGGCTTGTTCCGGGGCTGAGCCCGATCCCCTCGCGGGGGAGAAGAGCGACAAAGCGCTCTTCCCCGCGCCCGGCGAGAAGGGCGATGAACGCGGCGTTGCGGGCAAAAGGCACGCGCCGGGCGCGCCCGGAAAGAAGGCCCGCCGGGGAAACGGCAACGGCGCCTTTGGCGACCACGGGCGCGATCGTCAACGGCCCCGGCGGCACCGGAATCCGCGCCTTTTCCAAAAGCAAGCCCGCGAGAAGCGTTTCGGCGAGAGGCACCGGCGCGGCAAAGCGCCCGGCAAGGCGCAAGACGGCAAAACCGTCCGCCCTCGAGGCCCCGGCGCCGCCCCATTCTTCACCGACAGAAGCGAGGGGCAATCCCGACTCTTGAAGCGCGTCCCAAAGGGCCTGGGGCCACTTTCCCGCTTCGGCCTCGTTGACGGTCTGGGGCCCGCAAAGATCGGAAAATATCCGCTCCGCGGTATCGAGGATGATGCTGTCGCTGGTCTCGTTCATCGCGCCCCGCGTCTTCGGTGGAGGCTCTGCGGCGAAGGAATTTCATCGCTGCGGCTCTGACAATAAAAGCCCGGCGCCGGGCCGGCAAGAAGGCGCGCGGCGCAGCCCCTGTCCAGTGTGAGAAATGCGGGCTCAGCTCTGGAACTGCTCCTTGATGACGCGTTCTTCGAGGTTGAATTCGGGGTCGAACAGGAGGGTCATTGCAATGCTGCGGTTTTCGCGGATTTCGACGCTTGCTACATCGCGCACTTCGGTAAAGTCGGCGACGGCGCTGACCGGCCTTTTGTCGCGCTCGAAAGCCTCGATCAGAACCGTTGCTTCGTGGCGCAAAAGTGCGCCCCGCCAACGCCGCGGACGGAACGGCGTGATCGGCGTCAAGGCGAGGATGCCGGCTCCGAGAGGGATGATCGGACCATGGGCCGAAAGATTGTAGGCGGTGCTCCCGACCGGGGTCGAAAGGAGGATGCCGTCCGCCATCAGTTCCTCGATGCGCACGGTGCCGTCGATGCTGACCTTGAGTTTTGCCGCCTGGCGGCTTTCGCGCAAAAGCGAGACCTCGTTGAAGGCGAGAGCGCGGTAACGCTCTCCCTTTTCGTCGAACGCGGTCATTTCGAGGGGATGAAGGGTGACGGGCTGGGCGGCCGCGAGCCTTTCGAGGAGGCGTTCGCGCCGGTATTCGTTCATGAGAAAGCCGACGCTGCCGCGATGCATGCCGAAAATCGCCACCTTTTGCGAAAGGAAACGGTGAAGCGTTTCGAGCATGAAACCGTCGCCGCCGAGAGGGACGATGATCTCGGCCTCTTCGGCAGGCGCGCTCGGATAAGAGGAAGAGAGTTCAGCGAGACCTTTCTGCGCCGGCTCGGTGTCGGCGGCGAGAAAGGCGAGGCGTGGCGCGCTCACCCCCCGGTCACGCTCATGTGGCGAGCAAGGGCCGGCCGGTTGTGGCGGCGGTCGATGATGAAATCATGGCCTTTGGGTTTGCGCGAGATGGCCTCGCGGATTGCCGCCAGAAGCGGCTCGTCGCCTTCCGACTGGCGCAGAGGGGCGCGCAGGTCGGCCGCATCCTCCTGCCCGAGGCACATGAAAAGGGTTCCGGTGCAGGTCACTCTGACCCGGTTGCAGCTTTCGCAAAAGTTGTGGGTGAGAGGCGTGATAAAGCCGAGCCTCTGCCCGGTCTCGCGCACGCGCACATAACGCGCCGGGCCGCCGCTGCGATAGTCGCTCTCTTCGAGCGTCCAGCGCCGCTCGAGCCGCGCGCGCAAAAGCGAGAGCGGCAGATACTGTTCGATCCGCGTCTCGCCGCCGAGATCGCCCATCGGCATCACCTCGATAAAGACGAGATCGAAGCCTTCCGCTCCGCTCCAGGCGATCAAGATC
>JAJYIC010000182.1 GCA_021790295.1 Pseudomonadota bacterium
GCATCGAAGGCAATGTCGAAAATCTGGGGCTCGAAGGCACCGGCGTTGCGGTCGAGAAAGGCCATGTCGTCGTCGACGAGTGGCAGCGCACGGGAGAACCCGGCGTCTATGCCATAGGCGACCTCGCGGGACCGCCCTGGCTTGCCCACAAGGCAAGCCACGAAGGGATCGTTTGCGTCGAACGGATCGCAGGGATCGAGACCGAGCCTCTCGATCGGCGCAACATCCCCTCCTGCACCTATTCCCGCCCTCAGATCGCGAGCGTCGGGCTCAGCGAAAAAGCCGCGCGCGCAGAAGGCCGCAAGGTCAAAGTCGGCCACTTCCCTTATGCCGGCAACGGCAAGGCGATCGTTCTCGGCGAAAGCGAAGGGATGATCAAGACGATCTTCGACGGCGAAACGGGGGCGCTTTTGGGCGCGCACATGATCGGCGCCGAGGTGACGGAACTCATTCACGGCTACACCATCGCGAAAGGGCTCGAGACGACGGAGATCGAGCTGATGCGCACGGTTTTCCCGCATCCGACGCTTTCGGAGATGATGGGGGAAAGCGTTCTTGACGCTTATGGCGCGGCCATCCACTTCTAGCCTCAGTCTCGACCGGCCTCGTTTTCGAGGCTAAAGGGCGGTTTCGCGAAAGAGAGCGCCGATGAACGATGCGACCGGGGTGCCGTTGGCGCGAGACAGAGCGTCCTTGCGGCATCCCGAAAAGGCGGGAAAGCCGTTGAGCCCGATCCCGCGCAAGCCGGAATGGATCCGCGTCAAGGCGCCGGGCTCTCCGCAATACGAAGCGACGCGGCGCGTTTTGCGCGCGCTTGCCCTCAACACCGTCTGCGAAGAGGCCGCCTGCCCCAATATCGGCGAGTGCTGGAAGGAACGCCACGCCACGGTCTTGATCCTGGGGCCCGTATGCACGCGCGCCTGCAGTTTTTGCAATGTCGCGACCGGCAGGCCGGGTCCGGTCGATCGAGAAGAGCCGCACAACCTTGCCGAAGCGGTAAAAGCGCTCGGCCTTGCCCATGTCGTCATCACTTCTGTCGATCGCGACGATCTTGGCGACGGCGGGGCAGGGCAGTTTGCGCTTTCGATCAGGGCGATCCGGGAGAGCGCGCCGCAGGCGACGATCGAAGTGCTGATCCCCGATTTCCTCAATAAAAAGGGCGCTCTCGAAACGGTGGTTGCGGCCTCTCCCGATGTCGTCAATCACAATCTCGAAACGGTGCCGCGCCTTTACGGCGAGGTGCGTCCGGGAGCGCGCTATTTCCACTCCGTGCGCCTTCTCGATCGCGTCAAGGAATTGAACCCTCTCGCGTTTACCAAATCGGGCCTGATGGTCGGGCTCGGAGAGGAAAGGGCCGAGGTCTTGCAGGTGATGGATGATTTGCGCTCGGCCGGGGTCGATTTCCTGACGATCGGGCAATATCTGCAACCTTCGCGAAGACACCACCCCGTCGCCCGTTTCGTGCCGCCCGAAGAATTCGCGCTTTATCGCAAATTCGCTCTCGGCAAAGGGTTTCTCCTGGTTTCAGCCTCGCCCTTGACCCGTTCCTCCTATCATGCCGGGGCCGATTTCGCGCGTCTCAAAGCGGAGCGCGCCGCGTTCGGCGCTCCTTTCTGACCATGCCGCGCCATGCCGAGACGCGCGTGCTCCCTTACACGCCGGAACAGCTTTTTGCGCTTGTCGCCGATGTCGAACGCTATCCCGAATTTCTCCCCTGGTGCGTTGCCGCGCGCATCCGCGAGCGCGAGGCGGGGCTTATCGTCGCCGATCTGGTGATCGGCTACCGCATGTTCCGCGAGCGTTTCACCTCGCGCGTCTCTCTCGATCCACCGCAAAGGATCGATGTCGCCTATGCCGATGGGCCTTTCCGCTATCTCTCGAATCGTTGGAATTTTGCGGCGGAGGCGGGGGGCTGCCGGGTCGAGTTTTTTGTCGATTTCGAATTCACCTCGCGGCTTTTGCAAAAGGTCATCCAGGTGTTTTTCACCGAGGCCGTGCATCGCATGGTCTCGGCTTTCGAACGCCGGGCGCGCACGCTTTATGGCGCAGGGCCGCCGCGCGGCAGCGTCGAACCCGCCTGACCTCTCGCCCGCATTTCTCACACTGGACAGGGGCTAAAGGCCTATTCGCAAGGCATTCTGCTCAAAAGATAATCCCCGTCTCGAAAAGGACGCGGACCTGGCTCGTATCGTTTCCCGAAGAGCCGAAGGCGAAACCCGGCGTCGTATGCCCGGCCCCGACATAGGAAAATTCGGCGCGCGCGAAAAAGAGCTTGTACTGATAGGTCGGGGTCAGGGTCAAAGACCAGGCATTGCTTCCGGGACCGTAAAGGAGATTCGGGGCGCCGCCCGTAAGGCTTCCCGAAGAACTGATGTATTCCGCGCGGGCGCCGAGCTTCCAATTGTCGTTGAACGAATAGGCGCCAAGGAGCGCAACGCCGAGGCTCGAAGCATCCTCGGAGAAGCCGAGTTCGCTGTTTTTCGGGACCCGGGTATATTGGAAATAAGGCCCGAATGACCAGGGCCCGTAGCTGCCGTTATAAATGAGGTCGTAGATCTCGCTGTTGTCCTGCACGATCGGGGTCGCAAACGTGTTGAGCCTGCTCGTGCCGAAACTTCCCCCGGCGGCAAAAGTGACGGAATTGCTGGCGTTGAACGTATAGGTCGCAAGGCCCGTCAGCCAGTCGAAGTTGCCGGAAAAAAAGCCGTCGTTCCACGAAAGAGATAAAGCAACCGGCCCGACGGTATAGTTTCCCTGCACCCCTTGGTTGACGACATTTTCCTGATTCCACAAAAGGCCGCGTTCGATATTGTCGTTTTCGAAGGTAAAGGTGGTCTCGTTGCCGAGAAGGGTCGGAAGACGCCCCGCTTCGAGAGAGAATTTGGCGGTCGGCGCGAACTTGATGAAGGCCTGAGGCAAGGGGCCGAAAAGAAGGCTGTTGAGCCGAGTCGCACGGGTATAGGGAACGCCGACAACCGGTATTGAATAGATGCCGGCTTGCAGGAAAAACTGGACGGGACCGCTGGCGTTCTGGACGAACACCTGGCCATTGCTGATATCGGCCTGGAAATCATGGTCGCCCAAGACCGGATTGCTTTGGTCGAGGAGAAGGCCCGAGAGGACCCCGGTCTCGTAAACCTTGCCCAAAGGCCCGAGATCGAAATTGAGAGGATTGGGGTTGGCGCTGAGAGTGGCGCCCATCGCAGGCAAAAGAGAAGGGGGCGAAGGGGCCGCGGGCGGCGGCGCGGGCGGCGGGGGCAGTTGCGCGATCTCGCCGCCCGGAGCTAAGGGGTCGGCCTTGGCCCCGGCGGCGCCGAGAGCGAAAAGGACGACGGCCAAGACCGAAGCGAGAATTCTGTTATCCGCCATATCGGCTGCTCCTTTGCTGGGCGTTGAGCATCGCCCCCCAAGAAACGCAAAAGGCGTGCCAGAAAGGCAAGAGCAGCGCTCGCGCGTTTCCGGCCGAACGAAATGCCGTCGGAGGGGGACGCGCTTTCGCGCTCCTGGCGGCGCTCCTGGCGGCCTTGACCTCGCGAGGTTTTCGGGGCACCATTCGCTTCAAGCAAAATATCAATCAAATTATCGTTAAAGGAAATGCCAAATGTTGAAGATGCAAGGCGTCATAGACATCCATACCCACCCCTTTACGGAGGAAACCGTCAAAGGACAAGGAATTTCCTATACGGAGGCTCACGCATATTTCGGAAGAAGCCCCCAATCGCCTTCGCATCATTGGTACGCTGAGCGCACGACCACCCCGATCGAAGAAAGCGTCGCGCAACTAAAGGCGGACGAGATGGATCTCGCGGTCGTGGTCAACATGAACGCCTGCGTCACTTGGGCCTCATGCCTGCCCAACGAATTCCTCGGCAAATACTGCAAGCAGTTTCCGGATTTCTATCTCGGTTATGCGGGCATCGACCCGAATATGGACCGGCGCGGGGCCTTGCGCGAACTGGACCGTTGCGTCAAGGAATACGGGCTTGTCGGCCTCAAGTTTCATCCGGCCTATCAGAACTTCTTTCCGAACGATCGCGAGCGCGCCTATCCTCTTTACGAGAAATGCGTCGAATATGGGCTTCCGGTCCTGTTCCACACCGGATCGACGCGCATGACCCGGTGCACGATCCGCACCTGCCGCCCCGAATATCTTGACGAGGTGGCCACCGATTTCCCCGATCTGCGGATCATCATGACCCATTACGGCTGGCCGTGGACGGAAGAGGCCCTGGCCACCATCTGGCGCCACGAGCATGTCTATCTCGACCTTTCGGGCTGGATGCCGACCTACATCTTTGCGCACCAGCCGGCGGTCTTTCACTACATGAATTCCGTCATCCCGGAGAAATTCGTCTTCGGTTCCGATTTTCCGGCGATCAGCCCCAAATTCTGGATCGAAGACTTCTCCCAGTTCGTCGAGCGCGGCTTCGAGTGGGGCGGCAAAAAGCGCGCCTTCAGGGAGGAGAATCTGGAAAAATTCTTCCGCGGCAATGCCCTCAAAGCCCTCAATCTCGAAAAGCACCGGCCGGAACTGGCAAAGCGGACGCCGTTCGAGATCCTCGAACGGTAAAGCGCGTCTTTTGCCGCCGCAAACGATCCCAAGAACAGATCCATGACCCGAGCGCTCGACGGCATACGCGTCCTCGATTTCTCGCGCGTTCTCTCCGGCCCTTTTTGCGGAATGGTCCTCGCCGATCTCGGCGCCGACGTGATCAAGGTGGAGCACGAAGGGGCGGGGGATGATCTGCGCGGCTGGGGACCGCCCTTCCGCGAGGACGGGGAGAGCACCTATTTTCTCTCGGTCAACCGCAACAAACGCAGCATCGTCCTCGATCTCAAAAGCAGGGCCGGGCGCGACCTGGCGTTAAGGCTCGCACGGCAATGCGATGTCCTTCTCGAAAATTTCCGCCCCGGGGTCATGGAGTCTTTGGGGCTCGGTTACGAACGCCTGAAAGACGATAATCCGCGGCTCGTCTATTGCTCGATCACCGGTTACGGCAACGCCGGCCCTCTGCGGGAACGGCCGGGCTACGATATCGTCATCCAAAGCATGGGCGGGCTGATGAGCGTCACCGGCGAGCCTCGAGGCCTGCCGATGAGGGTCGGGGTCGCCATCGTCGATCTGATGACGGGCCTTTACGCGGCGATCGCCGTTCTCGGCGCCCTCGCCTCCCGCACCCGGCACGGGCGGGGGCAAAGGGTCGATCTTTCCCTTCTCGAAAGCTGCCTTGCGACGATGCCGAACCTGACGGCGGGTTATCTGATGGCCGGCGAAAAGCCGGTGCGGCTCGGCAACGGACATCCGAACGCCGTGCCTTACAAGACCTTTGCGACAAAAGACGGCCATCTGACGCTGGCGATCGGCAATGACGGTCAATGGCGGCGGTTTTGCGCCGCCGCCGGCCGCCCGGAACTGGCGGAAGATCCTTCTTATGCGCAAAACCGTGCCCGCATCCTGCGCCGGGAAGAGGTCGAAAGGCTCGTCGCCGGCTGGCTTGCCGAAAAGGAGAGCGAGGAATGGGTGAGGATGCTCGAAGCCGCCGAGGTGCCCTGCGGTCCCGTCTATACGATCGACCGCATCCTCGCCGATCCGCAAGTCGAGGCATTGGGGCTATTGAAAAGGATCCTG
>JAJYIC010000183.1 GCA_021790295.1 Pseudomonadota bacterium
CTCCCGGAGCGTCCGCTCCTCGTCTGCGACGAAAGCGGCGAAGGCGAGCCGATCGCGGCCGCGGCAGCGCGCCTAAGAGGGGCGCCGCTCGCTCTTCTCGTCGGTCCCGAAGGCGGCTTTACGCAAAGGGAGCTTGACGCGTTGCGCGAACTTGCCTTTGTTAGCCGCGTCGGACTCGGCCCACGGGTGCTGCGCGCCGAGACGGCTGCTCTTGCCGGCCTCTCGGTATTGCAGGCGATTGCAGGGAATTGGGGCCGGGGCCGCGGGGGCTGATCGCCGCCGCTCTCAAGGAGGCGCAGCCGCATAAAGAAGCCACGTTCGCAGGAGTTGCGCCGCTCGATGTCTGCCACGCCCCCCTCACTCGGGCCTCCGATTACCGATAAGCGCCAGCTTGTCGAATATCTCGAACGCGGCTCGAAACCGCCCGAGCAGTGGCGCGTCGGCACCGAGCACGAGAAATTCGTCTTCAGGAAGAGCGATTTGCGCCGCGTTCCCTATGACGGGCCGGACGGCATTGCGGCGCTCCTCAAAGGGATGACCCGGTTCGGCTGGAAACCCGTCCTCGAAGCCGGCAACGCGATCGCGCTCACCAACGACTCGGGCTGCGCGATCACCCTCGAACCGGGCGGCCAGTTCGAGCTGTCCGGGGCGACGCTCGAAACCGTGCACCAGACCTGCGAGGAGGTGCACGAGCATCTGCGCCAGGTGCGCGAGGTGTGCGGCGAACTCGGCCTCGGCATGCTCGGCCTCGGCTTCGATCCCAAATGGCGGCGCGACGAGGTGCCGTGGATGCCCAAAGGCCGCTATCGCATCATGCGCGCTTACATGCCGAAAAAGGACCGATCGGGTCTCGACATGATGCTGCGCACCGCGACCGTGCAGCCGAACCTCGATTACGGTTGCGAGCGCGACATGGTGCGCAAGTTCCGGGTGGGCCTTGCCTTGCAGCCTCTCGTCGTCGCCCTTTACGCCAATTCGCCTTTTCTCGAAGGCCGCCTTTCCGGCTATCTCAGTTATCGCAGTTTCGTGTGGACCGAGACCGATCCCGACCGCTGCGGCACCCTCCCTTTCGTTTTCGAAGAGGGTTTCGGTTTCGAACGTTATGTCGACTACATGCTCGATGTGCCGATGTATTTTGTCCATCGCGGCGACCGCTACATCGACGCGAGCGGGCAATCCTTCCGCGATTTTCTCGCCGGCCGCCTGCCGGCCTTGCCGGGCGAGGTTCCCACCCTTGGCGACTGGAGCGACCATCTGACGACGGCCTTTCCCGAGGTGCGTCTCAAAACCTATCTCGAAATGCGCGGCGCCGACGCCGGCTCTTGGCGGCAGCTTTGCGCCTTGCCGGCGCTGTGGGTGGGGATCCTTTACGACGGCGCGGCGCTCGATGCCGCCGCAGAGCTTGTTGCCGACTGGACGCGCGAGGAGAGAGAGAGAATGCGCGAGGTGGTGCCGCGCCTCGGCCTCAAAACCCCGCATCGTTCGAAAAGCCTGCGCGAGATCGCGCTCCAAGTGCTCGAAATCGCGCGTGGGGGCCTCGCCCGGCGGGCGCGCCGCGGATCGTTGGGCGAAGACGAGTCCCGTTTTCTCGATCCCCTTTTCTCGATTGCCGAAAGGGGCGTCACCCCGGCCGAGGATCTGATCGAGAACTATCGCAAAGGCTGGGGCGGAAGCGTCGATCCGCTCTTTGCCGAAAACGCTTATTGAAGGCGCCGCGCCTTCGCTTTCTCTCCCTCGTGCCGCAGAAAAGCGAGAGGCGGCTGCCGGGGTTTGGGCGCGCTCGGTGCGAGGCCCCCTGTCGCGAGAGCGGCTTTGGGGAGCGGGAATTGCGGGCAATGACTCAAAAAGATTGGCCGGAACTCTAGAGTTCCGGCCAAGTTTGAACAGGGAGGCTTCACGTCTGGGAGACGTAAGGGTCCGTAGACCCTCTTCCCGGGCCCAAGACCCGGGAACCCTCATCGGCGACTTTCGCCGCCGAAAACCCTGTGCGGTTGCTCACCGCGCATGTTCACCATGCTCGCTTGAGGGTTGCCGCACCACAGGGAATTTTTGCTGGCTCGTCTGCAAAAACCGCAAAGCTCTTAGGGGTTTTTACGTAAGGGATTTTACGTATTTGCCGGTCCCGCGGCGAAGCGGCAGAGGCGAAATCAGGCAATCCGGCTTTCGGCGACTTTGCGCAACAAGAAATCCCTGAACACGGCGATGCGCTTCGAATTGCGCAGCTCTTCGGGATAGACGAAATACGCTTCGACGGGCGGCCCCGTCAACTCGGGCAGGACACGCACGAGATCGCTGTGCTCGACCGCGATGAAATCCGAAAAGGCGGCGATCCCGAGCCCGCTTTTGACCGCCCGCAAGATCGCGTAGAGATTGTTGACGGTGAGGATCGGTTTGCGTTCGAGGCCCGCCTTTGCGCCCGAATCCAAAAGCCAGTTGGTCTCCTGCCGCGGCGGGCGCGCATCTTCCCCGTAAACGATGATCCGGTGCTTGTCGAGGTCTTCCGGCTTTTGCGGCATGCCGTATTTCCTGATGTAATCGGGCGCCGCATAGACATGGACCTTGATCGAAACGAGATGGCGCTGGATGAGGTCGGGTTGCCGCGGCGGCGACATGCGGATCGCCACGTCGGCCTCGCGCATGGAGAGATCGAGTTCGGTGTCGTCGACGACGAGAGAGACCTCGATCTCGGGGTAGAGTTCGAGGAATTCGCGGATCCGCGGGGTCAGCCAGGTCGAACCGAACGCCACCGTCGTGGTGATTTTCAAAGGTCCCTTCGGGCGGTCTTTCGATTCGGTAATCATCCCTTCGGCCATCGACAGCTTGGCGAAGACGTCGCGGGCCGTATGGAAGAGAAGTTCGCCCTGCTCGGTGAGGATGAGACCGCGCGCGTGACGATGAAAAAGGGGGACGGAAAGGCTTTCTTCGAGGGCGCTGATTTGCCGGCTGACCGCAGATTGGCTCAGATTGAGCGCTTCGCCGGCATGGGTAAAACTGCCCGCTTCGGCGACGGCGTGAAAGACGCGCAATTTATCCCAATCCATCTTTGTGCTCCCAGGAGCCTCCGACGTCGACGGCCTTTGCGGCCGCGTCGATAAAACCGCTCACTCTGCCGCGCGCCTTCCCGCAGCATCCTCCTCGGCGGCGAGAAACCGTTCCGCTTCGATCGCGGCCATGCACCCCATGCCGGCGGCCGTCACCGCCTGGCGGTAGATCTTGTCCCTGACATCGCCTGCGGCAAAGACCCCGGAGAGCGCCGTCGCCGTCGAATCGGGCCGGGTGAGGATGTACCCCTCGGCGTCGAGGGCGAGTTGGCCGGCGAGGAAACCGGTCACCGGGGTATGACCGATCGCGACAAAGACGCCTTCGCAGGCGCGCTCGCTTTCCACACCCGTAACGAGGTTGCGCAGACGCACGCCCTCGACCCGCGGGGGTTCGCGTTCGCCGAGGATTTCCTCGACGACGCTGTCCCACAGGAGGCTGATCTTGGGATTGCGGAAAAGGCGCTCCTGAAGGATTTTTTCGGCGCGCAAGGCGCCGCGTCGGTGGACGAGGGTGACGCGCGAAGCGAAATTCGCAAGGTGCATCGCCTCTTCGACCGCGGTATTCCCGCCGCCCACGACCACCACCTCCCGGCCGCGGAATAAAGGCCCGTCGCAGGTCGCGCAGGCCGATACGCCGAAACCGCGAAAGGCCTCCTCGCTTTTAAGGCCGAGCCAGCGCGCCTGCGCGCCGGTGGCGATGATCACGGTCTCTCCGGCGTAAAAATCTCCCGAATCGCCGGCCGCGACATAAGGCCTTTCTGAAAGATCGATCCGGGTCGCGAGATCGAAAACGATCCTCGTGCCGACGGCCTCCGCCTGGGCGCGCATCTCTTCCATCAAAAAAGGGCCCTGAATCGCTCGCGCAAAACCGGGATAATTTTCGACGTCGGTGGTGATCGTCATCTGCCCGCCGGGTTCGAGACCGGTGAGGAGAAGCGGGGAGAGATTGGCGCGCGCAGCATAAATCGCCGCGGTATACCCGGCGGGTCCCGCGCCGATGATCAAAACCTTGCTCTCGTGGCGCTCTGACATGCCCCTTTTCTCGGCCGCCGCGACGATCCACTATATCAGGTCTCGGGAGAACGCCGGAAAGAGCCTCAAAACCCGAACATGTGGTCGAGGCTGAACGCGCCTTTACCGCCGCTAAGACCATGATACCCAAAAAGGCGGCAAGTGGCGTCGCGCACGAGGATATAGGCGCCTTTGCCCGCCTCGCGCCGAATCGGCGCCGCGAATTCACGGTGATAGGACAATAAGCGCGAACCCGAGCAAGGGATGGAAAGGTCTTTGCGCGCGATCTCCCGCCCGCCGCCGTCGAAAAGGATGAGTTCGGTGGTGCTTTTTTCGAGCCAAGGCCGCGAGGCCGGATAAATGAGGTGGCAGAAGGTATCGCAAGGGGGCTCGCCGAGACGCAGGAATAGACGGGTCGAAAGGCCGGGCGGACGCCCCGTATAGGATTGCGGCTCGCCCTTATAGGTAAGGAGGGTGTTGAACACATGCGCGCCGAAACTCGTCTCCGCGGCGTACCCGCTCTCCCTGTGGCGATAACGGAAAATGGCGTGAAGCCAGCCGTCGGCCTCTCCCCCGTCGGCAAAATCGTAAACGAGTTCGAGATGCCCGTAGCCTTCGCCGAGTGCCTGCGCGAACGCATCGAGATCGAGCCCGGCGCCGTGATCGCGCGGCAGCCGGCCCCAGAAGTGCCGCCCCACCTCTCGGCCTTCGCAATCGTAAAGAAGGGCGGCGAGCGGCAGCTCCTTTTGGCTTCTCGCCATCGGCGTCGGCAAAACCGAGGTCTGCCAGTCGCGCAACGGCAGCACCGGCGCCGGGAGAAGATATCCCTTGCCGAAAACCTCTCCGAGCAACGGGATTTGCGGATCGGGGCGGAGATCCTCCCTTTCGACGTTGAGGTGAGCGATGTGCCGGCGGCCTTTTGCCACCACCTCGTATCGCGGGCGCACGAGATGTTTTCCCGCATAAAATTCGGCCTGGCGCGGAGAGGTGAGGCCGGGCAGAAGCGCGCCGACATCGACGGCAAGGGTGGCGAAAGGGGGGATGGGGCGGGCGATCGGCGCCAAAGGCGCCTCGCCCATGGGCTGAAGCCCCATCGCCCCCGAAGGGATCGGGAAGGGGTGGCTGTTTTGCACCCATAAGATGACCTTCTCGCCGGGGCCGGGAGCGGGAAGCCCCGCATACCAATCTGAAGGCCAAGCGTTGGCGTCATGGGTCGAAGACAGCGTGCCGAAACCTGCCTCCGCGCCATAGGTGTCGAGGGCGTATTTGAAGATGTCGTGCCCCGCCGCGCCCACGGCATGGAGAAAAAGCTGCCCCGTAAACGGGGGCAGGCGGAAACGGGAGCGTATCTCGCGGCTGTCGAGGACGACGGCGCCCGCGCCGCCAGGAAGGGTCTCGCACCACTCGGCGATGACTTCGCCCCCTTCGGCGAAAAGCGAAAGCCAGAGCCTTACCGCGCCGGCGCCATATCCCGCCCAGTAGTTGACGGTCGAAAGGCGCGTGTAGAAACCCTCACCGTCACGGAAAAAGGCAAAATTGG
>JAJYIC010000184.1 GCA_021790295.1 Pseudomonadota bacterium
CTCGCCATAAAGCGCCCGCTTCCTTGCCTGGTCGCGCAGGAAACGGGCGCGCTGTTCGACCGGGTCCGTGAGTTCGCCAAAAGCGTTCGCGAGTTCAACCCCGCAGGCGTAGACCTCGAAACGCTCGGCAAGGCGCGGGTCGCGGGGGCTCCTTTGCGCCAGAGCGGCCATAAAGAGCGGATAGTCGCAGAGGATCGCCGGGGCGCCCAAACCAAGGCGAGGCTCGATCCGCTCGAGAAAGATGCGGAAGAAAAGCGCCTCCCAATCGTCGCCCTCGTGCGGTGCGATCCCGATCCTTTGCGCCTCTTCGGCAAGCCGTTCGAAGTCCGGGGAAAGAGGGTCGGGAGCCGTCGCCAGAAGATCGATCCCGCAAAACTGCTGAAAGGCGTCCGCGACCGAAAGGCGCTCCCAAGGCGCCGCCGCATCGGCTCTTCCCTTGTCCGAGGTAAGGGCAGGCGCCCCCGCCGCCTTCTGGCACAAGGCGAAAAGGGCTTCGCAATCCGCGATCAGATCGCGGTAGGAGGCGCCCGCCCGATACCATTCAAGCATCGTAAATTCGGGGTGGTGAGCGGGGCCCTTCTCTGCGTTGCGGAAGACGCGGCTCATCTGCCAGATCCGCGGCAAGCCCGAGACGAGAAGCTTTTTCATCGCCAGTTCGGGCGAAGTGTGGAGATAAAGCGTTCGCTTTTCGCCGCTTTCGGGGTCGCAAAACGTCGTCGCAAAGGCCTCCAGATGAGGCTCGAGGCCGGGAGAGGATTGGAGCGCCGGAGTTTCGACCTCGACAAAATCCCGCTCGGCAAAAAACGCGCGCACGGCCTCGATGATTTTGCCGCGCCGTTCGAGATTGGACCGGCGCGCGGAAAAGCGCTCGGGGCGCCACCATTCTTTCATTCTCTTCCCCTTCCCTCTTTCAGGGCGAACCCCCGCAACCCACTTCCCCGATGGCGGGCAAGCTGATAGGAAGCGGGTGCCGCAGCGCGCGGCGAACCTCCGAGATCCGTTTCATGAAGATCAACGCCATCGACATCAAGCCGGGCAATGTTCTCGAGCACCAGGGTAAGCTCTGGCTCGTCTTGAAGCGCGAGCTGATCCAACCCGGAAAAGGCGGCGCTTTCGCCCAGGTCGAGCTGCGCGACCTGCGCTCCGGGACAAAGCTCAACGAACGCTTCCGCACCCAGGAAACCGTCGAGCGCGCCCGCCTCGACGAAAAGGAAATGCAGTATCTTTACAGGGAAGGAGGCGAGGCGAGCTTTATGGACGCCGACAGTTACGAACAGGTCTCGGTCCCTCTCGAAACCATCGGCGAGCCGGCCGATTTCCTGCGCGAGGGAATGATGTGCACGATCGTGCTTTATGAAGGAACGCCGCTTTCTGTGACGCTTCCCCCGAACGTCGTCATGACCGTGGTCGAGGCCGATCCCGTGGTGCGCGGCCAGACCGCGGCCTCTTCCTACAAGCCCGGAAGGCTCGAAAACGGCCGCCGGGTCATGCTCCCCTCCTTTATCGAGGCCGGGACCCGAATCCTCGTCTCGACCGCCGATGGAGGCTATATCGAAAGGGCCAAGGACTGAGGGCCGCAAAGGTCTCGAGGACGCCGCCGTGGCCCTGCCTTCAGCCATACTCAACGTGATGGCGAACGCGGCCCTCAAGGCGGCGAAAGGCCTCGTGCGCGATTTTGGCGAGGTCGAGCAGCTCCAGGTTTCCGTGAAAGGCCCCGGCGATTTCGTCTCGACCGCCGACAGGCGCGCCGAAAGAACGATCAAAAGCGAGCTTTTGCGGGTGCGGCCCGGCTATGGCAGCCTGTTCGAGGAAAGCGGCGCCGAAGAGGGGACCGACAGGCGCCACCGCTTTATCGTCGATCCTCTCGACGGCACCACCAATTTTCTCCACGGCATCCCGCATTTTGCCATCTCGATCGCGCTCGAAAGCGAAGGCGAGGTCGTCGCCGGCGTCGTCTACGATCCCACCCGCGACGAGATGTTCTGGGCCGAAAAAGGAGCCGGGGCTTTTCTCAACGATCACCGCTTGCGAGTCTCCGCGCGCCGCCATCTCGGCGAGGCGGTGATCGGCACCGGCCTTGCCGCCCGCCACAAGGGCGAGGCCGAGGATCAAACCGGCGCGTTCGCCGCGGTGACCGCGGCGGCGGGCGCGGTTCGCCAGACCGGCGCGGCGGCGCTCGATCTCGCCTATGTCGCCGCAGGCCGTTACGACGGGTTCTGGCAAAAAGGGCTTTCGCCTTGGGACATGGCCGCCGGCATCGTCCTTGTGCGCGAAGCGGGCGGCTATGTCAGCGATCTCGGCGGCGGGCGGGAGATGATGGCGAGCGGGGAGGTTCTCGCCGCCAACGACCACTTGCATCTGCCGCTCGCGGCGCTGGTCAAGGACGCCTTGCGGGCCGTTCGCGAAAGGAAAGACCGATGACGCCCTCAGCGGCTCGAGCATGAGCCGGCCGCATCGCTTTTTGTGGCGAATGGCGCTGTTTCTGGTGCTTGTCGGCGCTCTCGCCGGGGTTCTTTTCCATCCTCTCGAGAGGGCGTTTCTCGGCAACCCCGTCGTCAACGGGGTGATCCTCGCCATCCTTCTCTCCGGCGTCGTTTACATTTTCCGCCAGGTGATCCTTCTCGACCCGGAGATCGAGTGGATCGAAAGTTTTCGCAGAGAGGGGGCGCAGGGCGCCCGCAGCGGCGCGCGGCCCCGGCTTCTCGCGCCGATGGCGCGCATGCTGCCCTCGCGTTCGGGCGTGCGGGTGAGCCTTTCGCCCGCCTCTTTGCAGACGCTTTTGGACGGCATCGCCTCGCGTCTTTCCGAGACCCGCGAAACCTCCCGTTATCTGATCGGAGTCCTGATCTTTCTCGGGCTTCTCGGCACCTTTTACGGACTGCTCGTCACGGTCCATTCGGTGGGCGGGGTCATCGGCGCCTTGAGCCTTGCCTCGAAGGATCTGAGCCACGCCCTCGCCCGCCTCAAGGCCGGCCTGCAATCGCCTCTTTCGGGGATGACGACGGCGTTCAGCTCCTCTCTTTTCGGCCTTTCCGGAAGCCTCGTCCTCGGCTTTCTCGACCTTCAGGCGGGACAGGCCCAGAACCGCTTCTACAACGATCTCGAAGAGTGGCTTTCGAGCTATACGCGGCTTTCGAGCGGGGCTTTTGGCGAAGGCGCGGTTCCCGCCTATGTCGAGGCGCTTCTCGAACGCACCGCCGAAAGCCTCGAAAACCTGGAACGCCTTCTCGCGCGTTCCGAAGAGGGCCGGGTCGAGGTCCATGCGGCGCTCTCTTCGCTTGCCGATCATCTCGGCGCCGAAAGCGAGCACATGAACGAAAGCCGGGCATTGATGAGCCGGCTCGCCGAAAACGAAATCGAACTGAGGCCCGCGCTCGCCCGCCTGACGGAAGCCCTATCGCGCTCGCGCGGCGAGGAGGAAAGTTCGCGCGGGCATTTGCGCAATATCGAAGCCTCTCTCGCCCGCATTGCGCAGGATCTTTCGCGCGGGCGGGCGGAAAGCGTCGAGGAACTGCGCGGCGAGTTCCGCCTTCTCGCGCGCACTCTCGCCGCTCTTGCCGAGGAGGGACGCCGGTGAACGCCCCGAGGGGCCGAACCCGCCCGCCTCGAAGCCGACCGGTTTGAGCCATGGCCCTCCTTTCGCGTTCCCCCCGCCGCCCCTCCATCGACATCTGGCCCGGCTTTGTCGACGCCTTGTCGCAGCTTTTGATGGTGATCATCTTTCTTTTGCTCGTCTTTACCGCCGGCCAGGTTTACCTGTCGCAGGCGCTCTCCGGGCGCGACAAGCTCCTCGACCGCTTGCAGCGCCAAGTGAACGCGCTCGGCGACATGCTCTCGCTGCAACGCCAGGAGAACGCGAATTTGAGGCTCGGGGCAACGCATCTCTCCCTGCGTCTCGAAAAGGCGCTCGCGGCGCAAAAGAAAAGCGCGAACGAGGCTTCCGCCCTTGCCGCACAGAGCCGCGCCTTGGAGGGAAGGCTCGCCTCTTCCGAAAGCGCCCTGGCTCTCGCCGAAAAATCCGTTGCCGCGAAAAGCGCCCGGGTCGCCGCACTCCAAAAGGGCAACGCCGCGACGGAGAGCGCGCTTGCGGGCGAAAAGGAGGTAAGCCGCAAGGCCCTTCTCGAGGTCGAAACCCTCGGCGCGGAGATCACTGCATTGAGGATGCAGCTTGCCAATCTTGCCGCCGCTCTCGACCTCGCCAACGCCAAGGTCAAGACGCAAAACGAAAAGATTGCCGACCTCGGCAAGAGGCTCAACCTCGCGCTCGTGCAAAAGCTCGACAAGCTGGCCCTTTACCGGTCCGAATTCTTCGGCAAACTGCGCAAGATCATCGGCGATCGCTCCGGCATCCGCATCGTCGGCGACCGTTTCGTCTTTTCCGCCCGCGTCCTGTTCGCGCCGGGAAGCGCCCATTTGAGTGCGCCCGCGAGACAGACGCTCGCTCCCGTTTTTGCCGCCCTCAAAGAGATCAGCGCCAAGATCCCGCCGAATATTCATTGGATCCTTCAGATCGACGGGTTTACCGACGCCACTCCGATCGACACGGCGCGCTTTCCTTCGAATTGGGAACTCTCGGCGGGGCGCGCGATCTCGGTTGTGCGTTACGCGGTAAAAGAAGGCATCCCGCGCGACCATGTTGCGGCCGAAGGCTATGGCGACACCCACCCTCTCGACCCCGCAAAGAGCCCGCAGGCCTACCGCCGCAATCGCCGGATCGAATTGCGTCTGACCCAACGCTAAAGAAAGGGAGGGCGGCGGGGGTTCGGCTTTACTTCACTTCAAAGGCGATCTTGTCAACGCAGTATCCGATCCCTATCGAGGAACCTATGGCCGAGGTCGCCCCCGTCCGCGGCAGCGAAGAAGCTGCGGGCGCGCCACGCAGGGTCGAAGCGCGCCTGCGCGACAGCGACCTTTTCCTGCTCGGGCTTGCCGCGAGCGCCGGGGTGATGGCGGGGATCAGCGTCATCATCATGGATCTTCTGACCGGATTCTTGAAACACCTCGCTTACGCCATCCCGGAAAACGGGCATCTGAGCAGCGCGTCTTCCCTTCCCTGGCCGCGGATCGTGACGATGCCGATCCTCGGCGGTCTTCTCGTCGGGCTCGCTTCGACCGTGTGGCGCCGCTGGCGGCGGCGCGAGATCGTCGATTCGATCGAAGCGAACGCGCTTTTCGGCGGACGGATGTCGGTAACAGACAGCCTTTGGCTCGTCTTTCAGACCATCCTTTCGGGCGGGTTCGGCGCCTCCGTAGGGCTCGAGGCGGCCTATACCCAATGCGGCGCCGCGCTCGCTTCGCGTCTGGGGCGCGAGCTTGGCTTGCGCCGCGACGACATGCGCACGCTCGTCGGCTGCGGCGCGGCGGGGGCGATCGCGGCGGCTTTCAACGCCCCTCTCGCCGGCGCCTTTTACGCCTTCGAACTGATCGTCGGCAGCTACACCTTGCAGACCATGGCGCCGATCGGCATCGCCGCGGTTTCGGGGGTGATGGTGGTGCGCGCCTTGTGGGGGACCGAGCCGATCGTTGTCATCTGGCATCCGGTGACGCTGACGCTTTCGGATTATGTCGCGTTTTTCGTTCGCGGCCGC
>JAJYIC010000185.1 GCA_021790295.1 Pseudomonadota bacterium
GCCAGGTTCCCTGGCCGAGAGCCGGCACTTTTTCGCCTCCCGCCAAAGTCGCAAAGCGCAGATCCCCTTCCATGGCGCCTCCCGAGAAGGGCGCGATCATAAGCGCGCAGGCGTTCACGGCAAAGAGCGGCCGATCTCGGGCGGCTTCCAGCCGAGCGAGCGCGACCAAAGCCGCGCTTTTATTCGCCCAGCCTTCGGTTGAAAGAGCCCGGCAACAAAGGCAATCCTTGCTTTCCTTCTCTCAACCCTAATATCAACAGCCGGATACGCTGATCGATCGCTCGGGAGGCTGCCATGAAGGGAAACGTTATCGGCTTCGACCCCGATACCAACACCGGCGCCATAAGCGGCCATGACGGCAAGCGTTACGAATTTGCGACGGCCGACTGGCACAGCCACGACAAAAAGCCGGCGCATGGGGATCTCGTCGATTTCGCCCCCGAAGGCGAGCGCGCCACGCAGATTTATCTTCTCGAACCCGAATACGTGGCTGCGAGCTTCGGCCAGTTTCTCTTTTCGCTCAATGGCCGCATCTCGCGTTCGCAGTTCTGGCTCAAATGGTTTTTGCCCGTGATTGCGGTTTATGTCGGGCTCGGGCTCGTCATGGGCGCCGCATTCGGCGGCGGCAGCTTTCGCGCGGCGGGCGCGGTTTTTGTTCTGATGCTGATATTGGATCTGGTTCTCTTGTGGCCGAACATCGCGGTGATGGTCAAGAGAATACACGATCGCAACAAATCCGGATGGATCGTGCTGGCATTTTACGTGCCTTTGTTTTTGTCCATTGTCGCCCGCATGTCGATCGGCATCGGCCATCCCGTTGCCGTCTTTTTCAATCTGATCGTTCTGGCGGTCGGCATCTGGTTTCTCATCGATTTCGGCTTTATGCGCGGCACGATCGGCGAGAACCGATACGGCCCCGATCCGGTGGCGCACCGGTAAAGGGCGAAAAAGAGGATCGAAACGCCTGGATCGCGGCGCATCTCCGAGGGAAGGCGCATCTTCGCACGCAACCTTTCTCCCGGCCGAGGCTTCCCATGCGAGCGGATTGAAGTAGACTGCGGGCTCGATCGGAACCCCCGATCGGGAAGCGAGACATGCGCTTTGGCTTGATGCTGCCGAGCTACTCTTTCTCTTCGCTCGATTACGAAAAGGCGGGGCGCCTCAAGGAATTCGCGCGCCGCGCCGAAGACAAGGGTTACGAATCCCTGTGGGTCGTCGATCATCTTTTGACCGCTCCGGGACTTTACGGAACCGCGTGGCTTTCCCCTCTCGAAACGCTCTCTTTTGCCGCCGCCGCAACCACGCGGATCAAGCTCGCCACCGGGATCCTGATCCTCGCCCTTCGCAACCCCGTCTTTCTCGCAAAAGAGATCGCGAGCCTGCAATTTCTTTGCGGCGGCCGTTTCGAACTGGGGGTCGGCACCGGCTGGGACCCGCGCGAATTCGCCGTCTCGGGAGTTCCGCACAAGCAACGCGGTCGGCGCACGGACGAGATCCTCGACATCCTGGAAAGGCTTTGGAGGGGGCGGCGAGAAACCCATCGCGGCCGCTATTACGCATTCGAAGACGTCGCCGTCGAGCCGGCTTTACCCGAGCGCCCGCGGCTGTGGGTCGCCGGGGGATCGAAGACCCCGACCGAGCTTTCGCCGGACCCCGAAGCGATGGCGCCTACGGTGCTCGAACGCATCTGCCGGCGCGCCGATGGCTGGCTCGCGCGGGCCGCAGGCTCGACGCCGAGCGTCCTCGCCGATTGGGCGCGAATCACCCGCCGTCTCGAAGAGATCGGGCGCAAGAGAGGAAGCCTCATTTTCGGCCACCTCAATTTCGCTCATGTGGTGCCGACCGACGAGGATCGCGTCGCATTGAAAGAGCAGCGCCCGCTTTTCACAAAAGTGATGGGCGCACACCGCTCTTTCGCCCATCTCGAAACCTCGTATTTTCTCGGAAGCCCGCGGCGCATGCGCGAGCGCATTTCCGAACTCGCCGCCGCCGGCCTCGAATATCTCGTCCTCGCGCCTCTCGATTACGACCTCGATCAGCTCGAACTTTACGACAGCGAAATCATCCGCCATTTCCGCGAAGTGTGAGCCTTCTCATCGAGGAGGGCGACGAAGGGCGATGTTGTTTAGAGCAAACCGGGCCAAAAGCCTTGCCGACGCGATCGCGCCGGACGGTCTCGAAGTGCGCGTTCTTTCCTCGCTTTCCCGCGGCGCTCTGGCGGAATTCCGCCTCGCGCCGATGGCGACGGGGCGCGCCGTCGCCCATCGCACGGTCGAAGAGCTCTGGGTTTTCGTCTCCGGCAAAGGCCGCCTTTGGCGCAAGTTCGGGCAAGAAGAGGAGGTGTCGGAGGTCGAAGCCGGGGTCGCCGTCGCCATTCCCGCCGGAACGCATTTCCAGCTTCGCTCTGACAGCATCGAGCCTTTGATCGCGATCGCCGCGACGATGCCGCCTTGGCCCGGAGAAGAGGAAGCCTATCCGGTCGAAGGGATCTGGCAGGCAAGGCTGTGAAAGAGTGACGGCGCAAGCGGCCGGACCCCGCCGCTCAAAAAACGCGCCCGATCCCAACCGCGATTTTCGCCCCGGCCCGTATCCCCTGCCTTGCCCCTGGGGCGGCGGCAAGGCAAGCTTTGCTGCCCTTGATCTTCTTTCTCTCACGGAGGACCCCGACAATGGCGATCGAGAAGATGCTGAGCGAAGAGACGCCGGCCGCCGCGCTTATCGGCCGCGTTCTCGCCGAAGCGGGGATCGAGTACGTCTTCGGCATCTCGGGCGGTCACACGGGGCGCATTGTCGCCTCTCTCGGCAATTATCGGAACGAGATCCGCACCCTTCTCGTACGCGAGGAATCCTTGGCCGGGGTCATGGCCGAGGTTTATGGGCGCCTCACCGGACGGCCGGGGGTGATGATCGGCCAAGGGCCTTGGGTTCTCGGCAACGGCCTCATCGGCACCCTCGAAGCCCATCTTTCGAGTTCGCCCATGCTCTTGTTGAGCGATTTCAGCGATGCCCCGCCGTTCAACCTTCACGCGCCTTACCAGCAAGGCACCGGGGATTGGGGCAGTTGGGACGCGCGCCGAGCCTTTGGCGGGGTGACGAAAGCGGTGCTCGAAGCGCACGATCCTTCGGCCGCGGTGCAGGCAACGCAGTTCGCCTTGAAGCACGCGCTTTCAGGAAAGCGCGGGCCCGTCGCCGTCCTTTATAGCCAGGCCTCGCTCGCGGGCTCGGTCGCGCCCGATTCGCGCCCCCCGCTTTATCCGACGCGCCATTATCTGCCGCCGCCCCCAGCCCCTCCCCCGGCGCAAACGCTCGCCTCCCTCGCGCGCGCTCTCGCCGCCGCCCGCCGCCCCGTGATCATCGCCGGCAACGGCGTGCGCATCGCCAAAGCCTACAAGGCGTTGCGCGAATTTGCCGAGACCGCCGGGATCCCGGTTGCGACCACGGCGGCGGGCAAAGGCTGTTTTGCCGAAACCCATCCGCTTTCTCTCGGCGTCTTCGGCACCTTCGGCACCGCGGCGGCCAATGCCTGCGTCGGCGACAGCGATCTCGTTCTCGTCATCGGATCGAAGCTTTCTCCGAGCGATACCGCCTGGGAGAACGGCCGCCTTCTCGACCCTTCGCGCCAAAGCTTTTTGCAGATCGACATCGAGCCGCGCAACGCCTCCTGGAACTTCCCTGCCGAAGAGGTCCTGATCGCCGACGCCGCCTTGGCTCTCGAAGGGCTCATCGGTGAAACGACAAAAGCCGCGCACCGCGACGGCGAGGCGCGGGTTGGCGAATACCGGCGCCGTCACGGTTATTTCGACGACCCGCTTTCTCTTTCCGACAAGAAACCGATCCTGCCGCAGCGTCTCATTGGCGATCTCTCGCGCGCGCTTCCCCCCGAAGCGATCGTTACCTGCGACGCCGGGGAAAACCGCATCCTGATGACGCATTTCTACCAGACGAAACGGGAAGAAGGGTTTCTCCAGGCCGCCGGTACCGGGCCTATGGGCTTTGCGATCCCGGCCGCGCTGGCGGCAAAGCTCGTCCATCCCGACCGCCCGGTTTGCGCCGTATGCGGCGACGGCGGCTTTGCCATGACAATGAACGGCCTGATGACGGCGATCGAACACGATATTCCGATCACGACCATCGTCTTCAACAACCACGCTCTCGGCTGGGTTTTGCACGGCTCCGGGCCTTTTGCCGCAGAGTTCGGCGATTTCGATCACGCCGCGATCGCCCGCGCGATGGGTTGCCGCGGGGTGCGCATCGAAGATCCGGCCGATCTCGCCGGGGCGATCACGGAGGCTCTCCCGTCGCCGGTGCCGACGGTCATCGATGTCATCACCTCTCTCGAGACGACCTTTGCTGACATCACCTCTCCTCTTGCCAAAGAAGCCTCGCCCCGCAGGCGTTGACTGTGAACCCGAGGAGGTTGCCGATGCCGATTAGAGAGATCGACACGGTTCTTGCCGGCGCGGTTGCGGCGGGCGAAGTGCCGGGGGTGGTCGCCTTGGCGGCAACGAGGAGCGGGCTTCTTTACGAGGGCGCTTTCGGCAAGAGAGACCCCGAAACGGGCGCCCTTATGACGGCGGACACGATCTTTCGCCTTGCGTCGATGACCAAAGCCCTGACTTCGACCGCGGCGCTGCGGCTCGTCGAAGAGGGAAGGCTTCTGCTCGACGAACCGATCGGCAGGGTTCTGCCCGAGCTTTCCTCTCCTCAAGTTCTCGACGGGTTCGAACGAGAGGGCCGCCCGCGTCTTCGAGCCGCGCGCCGCCCCCTTACCTTGCGCCATCTTCTGACCCACACCGCGGGTTTTGCCTATGATTTCTGGAATGCGGATCTGAAGGATTATCTTGCCATGAGCGGCGTCCCTTCGATCCTTTCGCGCAAGCTTGCCGCGCTTTCGCAGCCGCTTCTTTTCGATCCGGGAGAGCGCTGGGAATACGGCATCAACACCGATTGGGTCGGGCGCGCCGTCGAAAGGGCGAGCGGGAAGACCCTCGACGCCGCCCTGCGCGAGCGCGTGACCGGGCCTCTCACCATGAACGATACCGGGTTTACCCTTTCCGCCGAAGCCCTCGCGCGCCTGCCGACGGTGCACCGGCGGCGCGCCGACGGAACCCTCGAACCGCTCGGAGGGGAAGTTTCGGGAGAGCCCGAATTTTTTGCCGGAGGCAGCGGCCTTTACGGCAGCGGGCGCGACTACCTCCTTTTTCTGCAGATGCTATTGGGCGGCGGCAAAGCCGCGGGCGTCGAAGTCTTGCGCCCGCAAACGGTCTCTCTTCTCGCGCAAAACCAGATCGGCGCCTTGACCGCCGGGATCCTGCGAAGCGTCAGGCCGCAGATCTCGAACGATGTCGATCTTTTCCCCGGGACGCTTTGCAAATGGGGCCTTCTCGGCCTCCAGAATGCCGAGCCGATCGCCGGCGCGCGCAGCGAAGGCAGCCTCACCTGGGCGGGGCTTTACAACTGCTACTATTGGGTCGATTGGAAAGCCAGCGTCGCCGCGGTCATCCTGACGCAAATTCTGCCCTTTGCCGACGCCCTGGCGCTGCGCCTATACCGCGCTTTCGAACGCGCGGTCTACCGGGCGCTT
>JAJYIC010000186.1 GCA_021790295.1 Pseudomonadota bacterium
CCCCGAGGCGTATGGCAAAGAAAACGCGGCCGTCTCTTTTATCGAGACTCATTTCTCTTACGTGTTCCTCACCGCAGAGCGCGTCTTCAAGCTGAAAAAGCCTTTGCGCGGCGAGGGTTTCGATTTCTCAAAAGCGCATTTGCGCCGCCGCAACGCCTTCGAGGAACTGCGCCTCAACCGCGCGCTTTCTCCCGCGGTTTATCTTGCCGTCGTCCCTTTGACCCGGGAGATGGACGGGCGCCTTTCTCTTGCAGGGGAGGGCGCGGCCGTCGATTGGCTTGTCGAGATGGTCCGCCTTCCTTCCGAGCGCATGCTCGACCATCGCCTCAGGGAACGGAATTGGCGCCGCGGCGACATCCACGCGCTTGCCGACGCTCTCGCGCGTTTCTTCCTTCGGGCGCCCCCCGCAGGGGTCGCGCCCGGGCGTTATATCACCCGTTTCCAAGCCGAAGCGCGGGCGAGCCGCAATGCCTTCGGCGCCTGCGGCGCCTCTCCTCTTGCCTTTGCCGCAAATGCGCTGGCGCGAAGGGTCGAGGCTTTTCTTCTAAGACAACGAAGACTTCTCACAAGGCGCGCGCGCGAGCGCCGTCCGGTCGACGGACACGGCGACCTGCGGCCGGAGCACATCTGTCTCGGCTCGGTCCCGCAGATCATCGACCGTCTCGAATTCCGCGCCGATCTCAGGATCCTCGATCCCGTCGAGGAGCTTGCCTTTCTCGCTCTCGAATGCGAGCGCCAAGGCGCCCGGGGGATCGGCCGGACCCTCTTCAACCATTATTCAGAGCGTTCAAAGGACAACCCGCCGCCCGATCTCACCGCATTTTACACGGTGATGGCCGCCCTTATCCGGGCGCGCCTCGCGATCCGCCATCTTGCCGATCCGGCGATCGAAAATCCCGATGACTGGAAGAGGCGCGCCGCCGGATACCTCGCTGTCGCGACGAGAGAAGCCCGCCGGCTCGGGCGCCGCTAACCCGCGATCATCCCGCGCTTTTGCGCAAGCCCCCTTCCGGCCGGACCAACGCCCTCTACCGGAGTCCGAACAAGTTCCTGCCTCTTTGCGCCTGCCCTGACGGGCGAAGCAGCGGCTTCTCGGCCTGCTTCCTCCTCAGCCCTTGACGCCGCCCATCGTCAGGCCTGCCGTCATATGGCGGCGGAACATGTAATAAATGGCGACCGGAGGCAGAGCGTAGATGATGGCGGTCGCCATCATCAGGTTCCACGGCGCCTCGTCGCTGTTGAGGAATTGCGACAACGCCACCGGCACCGTCATGCTGCGCTTCGAAGAGAGCAGCAGGAACTGGAAGAGATAGTCGTTCCAAGCGAGAAGAAGGGCAAAGGTTCCGACCGCGACGAGCGCCGGGACCATCAGCGGCAGGTAGATCCGCCAATAGATCTGAAACGGCGAAGCCCCGTCGATCCGCGCCGCCTCGTCGAGTTCGATCGGGACGCTTGCGCCGTAATTCTGGAAGATGAAGATCGCGTAAGGGGTGGCGAAGGTCACCAGCGCCCAGATCACGGACCAGAGGTTATTCATCAGCCCGTAGTCTTGCATGATCCGATAGTACGGGATCGCAAGGAACGCCGAGGGGATGACATAAGTGAGGAGCGCGGAGTTGGTCACCACCCAGCCGAAGCGGATGCGCATGCGGCCGATCGCGAAGCTCGCGAGGGACCCGATCAGAAGCGTGAGGCCAGTCACCGCCACGCCGAGAAGGATGCTGCGCCAATACTGGTACCAGAAAAAGTTCAAGTACCAATAACCCTGCGTGATCACCTGCCAATAGGTACTGGCCGAGGGATCCGCCGGAAAGATGCGGCTGCTGAAGACGTCGTCATGGCCTTCGAGCGAGACCATAACCATGTCGTAGATCGGCAGCAGCGACCACACAATGATGACGACGCCGAGAACCGCCGCCCCGGCGTTGACCAGCATGTTGCGCCGGCGGGCGGCACGCCGCATCCGCGTCGAAAGGCTCCTCGAGGGCGCGGTCCCGGCGGTAACCGCGCTCACAGCTGCACCTCCGCATGTTTCAGCTTGCGCATCAGGATGACGGTGAGCGGAATCAAAACCGGAAGCGCCGTCAATACCGCCGCCACGCCGAGACGCGGATCGGCGAGATCGAACGCGTCGCGTATGCCGAGGTTCGCCAGAACGTAGGTCGACATCGCCGGCCCGCCGCCGGTGACGAAATAGATCGTATTGAAGTCGCCGAGCGTCCAGATCGTCGAAATCAACGTGATCATGAGATAAAGGTTGGCGAGCATCGGCACGGTGATGTGGAAAAAGCTCTTCACCCCGGTCGCACCGTCGACCTTGGCCGCCTCATAGATGTCCGTCGGTATCGCCATCCTGCCGGCGAGCAGGATGATCGTCCAGAACGGCATCCATTTCCAGATGAAGGAGACGATCGCCGAGCCCAACGCGAGCCAGCGCGTATCGAGCCAGTGCGCGCCGTTGATGTGGAAAACCGACCACAACAGGTTGTTGAGCAGGCCGTAATCGCCGTCGAACATCCAATGCAGCGAGATAAAGGTCGGCAGCATCGGCACCGCCCAAGGCAACACGAAGATCATCAACAGCCCTTTCACCCACCAGCCTTTGCGCATGAAAAAGCCCGACAGCAGGAGGGCGATGGCATTCCTCACATTGACGCCGAAGCCGACGAAGAGAAGGGTATTGACGACCGTCATCTTGTAGACCGGATCGTCGAACAACTCCGGGTAAAGGCTGGGCTTGCTGCCCAGCCAGAACCCGTAGACGATGGGGTAGATCACAAAGACGATAAAAATCGCGATGTAGGGGACGACAAAGGCGATCGCCCAGGTGTATTCCGAGCCTTGGAGACCGCCCCGCCAGAAACGGCGCCTCGCTCTCAGGCCGGGCAAGGCCTGAGCTGAAGAGGCCGCCCCCGACCGTAGAACCGAGGTTCCGTCCATTTTCGCCTCCCGTTGTTCCGATCGCCCCTAGGCCGCCGCGATCGGATATTTCGCGAAGATCGCCTCGATCCGCTTAAGCGCCTTGTCGACCGCCGCAGACGGCTTCATGCCGTTGCTGACGATGTCGGCCCACGCAACGTTCCAGGTGTGTTCGGCCATGACCTGGGCGTATGCGGGGTTGTAAGCGAACCAAAACGGTTGGGTCGGACCGTAGACGCCTGTCTGGATGTAAATCGGGCGGTGCGGGTCGAGCTTGGGATCGGTCCACCACGGATCGTTCTTGACGATCTCTTCCATCGGCGGGAACCAGCGGCCGAGCCCGCCTTTGTTCCAGTCGTTGTTGACCTTCGGCTCGATGATGTATTTCAGAAACTCCTTGGCCAGCGCGACATTCTTTGCACCTTTCGGGAGCATGCCGCTGTTGATGGCGAACTGTGAGGTAATCGGCTTGCCCTCGTCGTTGAGTCCGATGCCGCGCGTCACGATGTCGTCGTATTCTGCTTTGTTGTGAAAGAGGGCGACCTCGGTCGAAAGCGTGCCGTCGAAATCGATGACGACTTGCTTTGCATGGAAGGCGTTGTTGTCGTCGGCGTCGTTCCAGTTGACGACGCCAGGCGGCACATAGCCTTCCTTGAAGACGCTGCTGAAATATTCGAGCGCCTTGATCGCCGCCTCTCTGACCTTGGGATCGTTGGCATGGAGCTTGCCGTCCTCCGTGACGAGGCCCTGGCCGCCATAAGCGAAGAGCCAGGCGTGGAAGGTGTTGGTGGGATCGTCGCCGACGGTGCTGACCTCCCAGCCGTAGCTGTAGAGATGGCGGTAACCTTTGGGACGCAGCTTTGTCTGCATCGGCTTGAAGAAATCGAGAAACTTCGTAAAGGTCTTCGGGACGTCGCTGACCTTGTAGCCCGCCTTCTCGACGAGGCTCTTCCAATAATGGAACGGAACTATCGCGCAGTTGATCGGCACGCCGTAGTACCTGCGTCCTTTCACTGCCCGGTTGTAGCAGTGAGCGGCGAGAAGCGCATTCGGCAAAAACTTCGATTTCTGCGTTTCCACCACATCGCCGACATCGATGAACTTATCGTCCCAGGCTTCCTCGGCAAGGATCTGGGTCGCCGAACTCTCGATCACATCCGGCACGACGCCGCTCGTCAGTGCGGAGATCGTCTTTTGCCGCAGAGGCGCAAAAGGAATGATGCTGTAGTCGATCTTGTTGCCGCTCGCCTTCTCGTAATCGGCGACCATCTTGCGGAATGCGGCGTCTTCTTCGGGGACAAAACCCTGCGTCCACCACACGGTGGCGGTTTTTGCCGCGGCATTCGCGATATAGGGCCGGGCAATGGTCCCCGCCGCAATCACCCCCAGCGAGCCGCGAAGCACCGAACGTCTTGTAAGCCTCTTCATGGCCATCCCTCCTTGTCTGTAGCCTGCCTGTCCCAAAGCGGCCGCTTCCCTGTCTATGCAAGTTTCGCATAATAGATGCCCGATCGTGCCCGGCCGGTCAACTTTTTTCTGCCTCAGCCGCGGTCTAGCCCGCCTTTCTCCGCCCTCCGGAAAGGGCAAAAGCGCCTCGGCCGGCCCGCCGCAAATCGCGGTTGCAACTCCGCCGCCGATTTTTTGCGCCGCAAAAACAAAGGTTTCCCAATCTCTGGCGGGGCCAAGGGGCGGCGGTGGGTGAGGGGTTTTTGCACCTGCGCTGGCAAGGCGCGCGCGAGCGCCCGCCAAAAACGGAAAAGCGAGCGACCTCTTGCCATCGCCGCCGTCAAGGGCGACAGCCCCGCGGCGGGCGCGGCCAAACGCCGCGGAGAGGCCCCGGGCCGCCGCCTTATTCGGCGGCCCTCCCCTCGCCCGCGCCGGCCCAGCCTTGGGCCAATTCGTCGCGCGCGGAGGGCGCGGCAAAACGCCCGTAAAAGAGGGCAAGCGTCGGCAACACCAGAAGATTGAGCGCGAGCGAACTGATGAGCCCGCCCAGGATCACCACGGCCATCGGTCCTTCGATCTCGCGCCCCGGTTCGTTCATGCCGACGGCGAGAGGCAAGACCCCGAGCGCGGTTACGAGAGAGGTCATGAGGATCGGCGTCAGGCGGTCGGCGGCCCCTTCGATCGCGGTCTCGAGAGACCACGATTTCCCTTCCTCCCTGACGAGGTCTTCGTAATGGGCGATCATCAGGATCGAGTTGCGCAAAGTGATGCCGAATAGGGCGACGAAACCGACCATCGAACCGAGAGAAAGGGTCCCGCCCGAGGCGGCTATGGCAAAGACGCCGCCGACAAAGGCAAACGGCAGGTTGGCAAGGACCAGAACAAGGTTGCGCGCATTGCGCGCGACGATCGACAACACGAGGGTAATGCCGATAAGCGCAAGAAAGGCGTCGACGAGAAGGGTCTTCAAGGTGCGCGACTGCGCCTCCTCCTCACCCGCAAAGACGATCGTGGTTGCCGCCGGAAGCGGCACTTTCACGGCGATCTGCGCTTTGGCGTCTTTGACAAAAGAGGCAAGATCGCGCCCGACGACGTTTGCCGTCACCGTTTGCACCCTTTGCGCTTGCTGGTGCAGGACCTGATAGCGGCCGGAGCCCATGCTGAGTTCGGCAAGTTGCGACAAAGGCACGTAAGTGGCGGAAGAGG
>JAJYIC010000187.1 GCA_021790295.1 Pseudomonadota bacterium
TATATAACCACCTTACGATCCAAGACCCCGCCGATGAGACATGAGATCCCGGGCCGCACGGTCGGCTTTCTCGTCAATGACGTCGCCCGTCTTTTGCGCAAGCGCTTCGAACAGCAGGCGCGCATCGAGGCCCTCGGCCTGACCCGCGCGCAATCGTCGGTTCTCGCCTATCTGGCGCGCCAGGAAGGGCTCAATCAAAGGGCTCTGGCGCAGATCCTCGAAATCGAGCCGATCACCCTCGCCCGCCTTCTCGATCGCCTGCAAAGGGCGGGGCTCGTCGAAAGGCGGCCCGACCCCAAAGACCGGCGTGCGCATCTTCTTTATCTGAGCGAATGCGCCTATCCGCTTCTCGATCGCATTTTTGCCCTTGCCGCGGCGGTGCGCGAGGACGCGATGGCCGGGATCGGCGAAGAGGATCGCGCGCGGCTTCTCGACATTCTGACGATGATGAAGTCGAACCTGATCGTCCGCGACGGCGAAGTCGAAGCCGCGGAGGCTTTTGCCCATGGCTGAGACCGCAGCCGGGCGCGTGCCGGCGCTCGCCCCCGGGACGCGCGCGCCGATCAAAAGCCGGCGCCTTTCGCGCCAGCGCCTGCGCTGGCTTTTGATCCTTTTGGCGCCGCTTTTCGCTCTTGCCGCGAGCGCCTATTTCTACTTTACCGGCGGCCGCTACATCACCACCGACGACGCCTATGTCGGGGCCGATACGGTCAGTCTTTCGACCGATGTTTCGGGTCTCGTCAGCCGCGTATTCGTGCGCGACCACCAGAGGGTAAAAAAGGGCGACCCGCTTTTTCGCCTCGAACGAGGGCCGTTCCGGATCGCTCTCGATCGTGCCGAGGCGACGCTCAGCGTCACCCGCAATGACATTCAGGCTCTCGCGGCGAGCTACCGGCAAAAGCTTGCGGCGATCCAGGTGGCGCGGATGGACCTTCTCTATTATCAGCGCCTTTACGAGCGCCAGAAAGCCTTGGCGAAGACAAGCGTCGCTTCCGAGCAGGCGCTCGACGACGCCCGCCAAAAGCGCGACGCCGCAACGGGCGCGCTTGCGGAGCTTAAGGAAGAACTCGCCGGCATCGTCGCCAATCTCGACGGCAATCCGGCGCTTCCGATCGAACGGCAGCCGCGCTATCGGGCCGCACTCTCCGCGGTTGCCGAAGCCAAACGCAATCTCCGCCACGCCCTCGTCAAAGCCCCCTTTGCCGGCATCGTGACCGGCGTTTCCGCTCTCGTTAAAGGCGATTATCTCGGCGCCGGGAACACCGGTTTCTACCTCATCGCCCTCCACCGATTGTGGATCGAAGCCGATCCCAAAGAGACCGCTTTGACCCATGCGGCGGCGGGCCAACCCGCCGTCGTCACCGCCGACGCCTATCCCGGGATCGAATGGCGGGGGAGGGTTAGAAGCATTTCTCCGGCGAGCGCCAGCACTTTTTCATTGCTTCCGGCGGAAAACGTCAGCGGCAACTGGGTCAAGGTCGTGCAAAGGATGCCGGTGCGCGTGGACCTCGATCCGAAAGCGGGAGGACCGCAGCTGCGCGTCGGGATGAGCGTCGAGGTTGCGATCGACACCGGCCGTTATTGGCGCCTGCCGCATTTTCTCGCCGTCCTTTTCGCAACCCGCTGAACGATGCAGGGGAAAAACCGCGCCGTCATCACGGTCTGCGTGATGCTGGCGACCCTGATGCAGGCTCTCGACACGACGATCGCCAATGTCGCCCTGCCCTACATGCAAGGCACGATGTCGGCGAACCAGGACGAGATCAACTGGGTCCTCACCTCTTATATCGTCGCCGCGGCCATCATGACCCCGCCGACGGGCTGGCTTTCCGGGCGCTTTGGCCGCAAGCGCGTTCTTCTCGTTTCGGTCTGCGGTTTTGCCGTCACCTCGGCGCTGTGCGGGCTCGCCAACTCGCTCACCGAGATCGTCCTTTACCGGTTGCTTCAAGGCGCTTTCGGCGCCGCTTTGGTGCCGCTCTCGCAGGCGGTTCTTCTTTCCGCCTACCCGCGCGAAAGGCATGGCGAGGCGATGGCGATCTGGGGCATCGGGGTGATGCTCGGGCCGATTTTGGGGCCCACTCTCGGCGGCTATCTGACGGAGAATTATAGCTGGCGTTATGTTTTTTATATCAATGTGCCGGTCGGGATTCTCGCCTTTCTCGGCATCAGCGCCTTTATGAGCGAGACGGTGCGCGAGCGCCTGCGTTTCGACTGGTTCGGCTTTCTTGCCCTCTCTCTGGCGACGGGCGCCTTGCAGATGATGCTCGATCGCGGCCAGGAGCTCGACTGGTTCGGTTCGCGCGAGATCATCGCCCTTGCCGTCGTCGCCGCGGTCGCCTTCTACATTTTTCTCGTTCACATGTTCCTCTCCGAAGGGCCGTTTCTGACGCCTGCGGTGTTTGCCGACCGCAACGCCATCGCCGGTTTTGCCTTGATGTTCATGATCGGCGTCGTTTTGTTGACGACGCTTGCCCTGCTCGCGCCTTTTCTTCAGACGCTCCTCGGCTATCCGGTGGTGACGGCGGGGGTTCTTCTCGCGCCGCGCGGGGTGGGGACCATGTTGGCGATGTTTATCGTCGGGCGGCTCGTCGGCAAGATCGATGCGCGCGCGCTCATCCTTTTCGGGCTCGCGCTTGCCGCTTTGGCGCTTTACCAGATGACCGGCTGGTCGGCCGATGTTTCCGAGACGGACATCATCGAGACAGGCATCATGCAAGGGTTCGGTCTCGGTTTCATTTTCGTCCCGTTGAGCAGCGTCGCGTTTTCGACCTTGCCGGTGGCGCGCATCCCCGAAGCCGCCGGGCTTTACAATTTCCTGCGCAACATCGGTTCGAGCATCGGCATCGCCATTTCGATGAGTCTTCTCGTCAGCAACACGCAACAAACCCATGCCGAGATCGGCGCCGTCGTCACCGCCGCCAACCGCCTTTTCCGCGCGCCTGAGATCGCCCGCTTGTGGAGCCCTTTCACCCTTCACGGGCGCGCCCTTCTCGACGCCCAGATCACCGCTCAGGCGACGACGGTCGCCTATATCGACGATTTCAAGCTGTTGATGATGGTGACGCTGGTGACGATGCCTCTCGTCCTCTTATTGCGCCACCAGCGGGAGAGCGCGGCCGGGGGCGGGCTCGCCCCCGCGACGGTCGAGTGAGCGGGCGCGCAGGGCCTCAATCGAAGCCGTAATCGGCGCCGCCGCGGCTTTTGAGTTCGGCCGCGAGTGCCCCGCCCAGCGCCTCCCAATCGCTTTTCCCCCCTTCGTGGCGCAGGCGGATCGCCCCCGTCCCATCCGGTTTGAAAAGCGCCCCTTCGAGGATCAGCCGCTCGCCTTCGAGAGAAGCGAGAGCGCCGATCGGGGTCTTGCAGGAGCCGCCGAGAGCCGCAAGCATCGCTCTTTCGGCGTAGACGCAAAAGGCGCTTTGCGGATCCTCGATCGGGGCGAGGAGGGCTTTGAGGGCTTCCTCGCCGGCGCGGTATTCGACGGCGAGAGCGCCTTGGCCGACCGCCGGCAGCATGATCTCGGGCGAGAGGATCTCTGTCGCGAGTCCCGCGAAACCGAGCCGCAGCAAGCCGCAAAACGCGAGAAGGGTGGCGTCGGCCTCGCCGCCGCCAAGCTTTTTCATTCTCGTCCCGATATTGCCGCGGAAAGGAACGATCGAAAGATCGGGGCGGCGGAAGAGAATTTGCGCCTTGCGGCGCGGAGAGGAGGTGCCGACGCGTGCCCCCGAAGGGAGGGAAGAAAGGCTCTCCGCCGCCCCCGAAATAAACGCGTCGCGGGCATCCTCCCGCGCCAGAACCGCGGCGACCTCGAGCCCGTCCGGAACGGTTGCCGCGAGGTCCTTCATCGAATGAACGGCGCAATCGATGCGTCTTTCGAGAAGAGCCTCTTCGATTTCCTTGGTGAAAAGTCCTTTGCCCGCAAACTCGGCGAGAGGGCGACTCTGCAGGCGGTCCGCGCTCGTGCGTATGGGGATAAGGGAAATGAGCCCCGCGAGTTCGGGGTGGGCGACGAGGAGGCGGTCGCGGACGAGACCGGCCTGAGCAAGGGCGAGAGGGCTTCCCCGCGTGCCGATGCGAAGGGGACGCGCCGTCATGGCCTCTTGAGCGGATGCATTGTTGCCACCTCCTTCGCGCCCCCCTTCAAGGGGCTCGGTTCGCGCGCAAGGCTCGGCCTCGCTCATGGGGCGATGGTCGAGCCTTTGATAGGTTGCACCAAGCGGTCTTTTGCGCAATTACCGAAGCCGAGGGTGCCGAAGCCGAGGGTGCCGAAGCCGAGGGTGCCGAAGCCGAGGGCGCCGGCTCTTGCGGCCTCAAGGCCCGCCGGGCCCCCGCGCCCGAGGTTTTGTAACCCCCGCGCTCAGCCCCTTGCCGTAAAGGGCAAGACGCCGATGATCGCCAGCCAGGCAAGAGCAAAGCCCATGGAAAGGATCGTGATCGGGATCCCCGCCCGGGCGTATTCGCCAAAGGAAAGCCTTGCCCCCCTGCGTTCGGCTTCCTCGGCGATCAAAAGATTGGTGAGGCTGCCGGTGAGAAAGAGATTGCCGGCAAGGCTCAACAACAAAGCGAGAGCGTAAAACATCTCGGGCGGCGCATCGGGCCAAAGCTGCATGACGAGCATCGCGGCGGGGACGCTGCCGATGGCATTGGTTGCGACGAGGCTGAAGCCCGCCAACAGGACGAGATTGCCCGGAAGCAGCCTGTGCGCGCTCAAGAACTCGAAAAGCTGGGCGCCCACGCCCGAATAATTGAGAGAGCCCGTCAAAGCGAAAAGGCAGGAGACGAGAAGCAGCAAAGGCCAATCGACGGCGCCGATCATGGTCCGGCTCGTGATCTTGCGGTTTGCGAGAAGAAGCGCGGCAATGATGAGGGCGCCGATCTCTCGCGGCAAAGGGGTGGTGAACAGGATGAGAAGGGCGAGGATCGCAGCCGCTCCTTTCAAGGCCTGGTTGCGGTCGAAAGAATGAACGGAAACCGCCGGCACTTCTGCCGGTATGGGCGAGGCGGCCTCGTTCATGCGGCCGTGCCACAACAACCACACGACGAGGAATACGACCAAAAGGCTGAAAAACGACGGCACGGCGCAGATCCCGAGAAAGCGCCAGAAATTGAGACGGCCGAGAGAGCCGATGAGGATGTTCTGCGGGCTGCCGATGAGGGTGGCGGCGGCGCCGGCATTGGTCGCGGCCGCCAAAGCGATGACAAAAGGCCGCGGGTTGAAGCCGCGCGCCCGCATCCCGGCGATCAACAAAGGCGCGATCGCCATCAGCAGGATATCGGTCGCCAGAACCGCCGAAAGAAGCCCGCCGACAACCACCGTCGCGGCGAGAAGAAGCGCCGCCCCGCGCGGGTTCTGGGTGATGATTCGGGCGCAGAAGTCGATGAAGCCCGCTTCGAGAAACTGCGCCGAAATCAGCATCATCGAGAAAAGGAGGGCAAGGCTCGGCATATCGACCGAGCTGCCGACCTGATCCAAAGTCATCTGCCCGCCGGCAAGGAGCGCAATGACGGCGAGGAGCGCGATCCCCGTGCGGTCGACTCGAAGCCAGGCGATCCGTCCGGCCGCCATGCCGATA
>JAJYIC010000188.1 GCA_021790295.1 Pseudomonadota bacterium
CGTGATCAACAGCGGCACCGGAGTGCTGTCGAGCACCAGCGGCGGCAACACCGCGACGAGCTTCCCAATCACCGCCGGCACGATCAACTTCAAGGTCTCCGCCGGCGCCGGGACCACTCTCGTCATCACGCCGTCGGCCGTGGTGGGGCTTTACACCGACAACAAGATAACAAAGACCAGCAGCAGCTCGATTGCCGACGAAGGCGTGCAGGTGGAAGTGATCGTCAAGCCGCCCGCGGGCGTTGCCATCGGCACCGCTAGCGGCGATCTGCAGATCGCTCCGAGCCTCCCCAAAGTGTGCAGTTCAACGACCGCGGCGGAGAGCTGCGTGACATACGATCAGCGCTTCATAGAGATCAAAAGCAACACGCTCCAGAAGCTCGCGGCGACGACGGGCAACCAGACGGCTTTCGAACTGATCGAAAGCACGCTCTCGGCGCATGCATTCAATTTCTACACCAACGTGCCGGTGACCGGGACTTACGACGTCACGGTCAAGGCGAACCTGTTCGTGAACCATACCGTCGGCCCCGCCACCGTCGCGGCCTGCTTCGGTCCTGCGACGGTGACGGTCGAGCAGGCGAAGAACTTCAGCTTCAACGGGGCCCAGTTGAACTTCTGAGACCGGCCGAGGCGGCTCGGCCAGTCCCGGGCCGCCGGGCATACCCCGTTTCGATGCGGCGCCTCTTCTCTCTTTGAGAGCGGAGCGCCGCATCGGCGTGAGTGTGTTCTCCCGGCCGGCGCCCGGTCGCTTGCCGGGGCGGACGGGGCGAAATAAGATCGAGGCATGATAAAGACCCTGCCTGGCCGCAACGACCCCTGTCCCTGCGGCAGCGGCCGCAAGTTCAAGCGCTGCTGCGCGCTCGCGCCGGGGCCGAGCGTGCCGCCCGAGTTGGCGGCGTTGAAAGGGGGCGCTGGGACGCCCGGAAGCGCGCCGGGGAGCGTGCGCCGGGCGCTCGCCGTCCCGCCGGCATCGAGAAGCCGGCAGAGGGAGGCATCGCTGCATTTGGCCAAGGCGACGCGCCTGCGCGAAGCGGGCCGGTTCGCCGAGTCGCTCCCGCATTTGGGGCGCGCGGCCTCGCTCGACCCGGAGAATGGGCAGATCCACGCCGACATCGGCACGACTTTGCTCGCATGCCAAGGAGCGGAAGCGGCGCTGCCGAGCTTCCAGCGCGCAATCCGGCTCGATCCAAAGCTCTCGCTTGCTCATCTCCATCTTGGCCTGGCGCTTCTGGCGCTGGGGCGGGAGTCGGCGGCGCTTGCCTCTTTCGAACGGGCCGCGGCGCTGGCGCCGGATTTGGCCGACGCGCATCTCCAGAGAGGCGCTCTGCTCCATGGCTGGGGAATGATGGAGGCCGCGGCGGCGGCTTTCCGCGCCGCCGCGGCAGCCGCGGAATCGCCCGCGCAGGCGTTGCGCGAAACCGCCCGGGCCTTAAAGACCGAGGATCGCAACGAGGAAGCGGAAGCCGCGCTGCGCCGCGCGAAAGCCCTCGATCCCGCCGATCTCCAAATTTCGGAGCTGCTCGGGCAGCTCTGTTCCGAACAGGGACGCTTCGCCGAGGCCGAAAAGGAGTTCCGATCGGTTCTGGCGCGCGATCCGGGCCGATCGAGCGCGGCGTTCCAGCTTTTCCAAACCATCAAGGCGTGCGAGGCCGATCGGCCTCTGCTCGCCGAACTGGAGGCGCATGCCGCTCGGCCCGAACACACGCCGATAGGGCGCATGCTACTCGGCTTTGCCCTCGGCCGGGCCTATGAGCAGCTCGGCGACTATGCCGCGGCGATGGCCCATTTCGACGCCGCAAACGCGATCCGCGGCGCGATCGCGCCTCTCGATCCCGCGATGCTCAAGCGCGATACCGATCGCCTGATCGCCGCCTTCCCGCCCGGTTCTCTGGCCGCCGAGGCGGACGAGCCGGAGGCGGACGAGCGCGCCGTCTTCATCCTCGGCCTTCCGCGTTCGGGGACGACGCTCGTCGAACAGATCCTTTCGAGTCATAGGGCGGTTGCGGCGGGCGGCGAAATCGGGTTCTGGGGGCAAAATGGGCCGGATGCGCTCAAAGCCGGGGCGAGCGAAGCCATTCTCGCGCCGCTTGCTGCCGAATACCGCGCCCACCTCGACGGGATAGACCCTGCAGCCGCGCGGATCACCGACAAGAACCCCTTCAACTACATCTGGATCGGCCTTTTGCGCCGGGCCTTGCCGCGGGCGCGGATCGTGCACGTAAGGCGAAACCCGATCGACAACGCGCTCTCGCTTTACACGACCTATCTCTCCAACCGCAGAAACTATTTCTTCGGCAACCGCGAAGGTCTGGTCGTCTATCACGAAAACTATGTGCGGTTGATGGACCATTGGCGAAGGGTTCTGCCGCCCGAGCGCTTTCTCGAAATCGACTACGAGGCTGTGGTTGAGGACCGCGAGAAAGAGACGCGGCGTCTCATCGCGTTTTGCGGGCTTCCTTGGGACGAGGCGTGCCTTTATCCGGAAGAGAACCGCCGCGCCATCGCGACGGCAAGCCTGTGGCAGGCGCGGCAGCCGGTCTACAAGGGTTCGATCGGGCGCTGGCGCAATTATGCCGAGTGGCTCGGCCCTCTTTTGCGCCTTGCTGCCGAAAAAGAACGGGCCTGAGCGGGAAAAACGCGCGCCCTCCAGGGAGGGCCACCCTCAGTCGAAATAATGCGGCAACTCGCATAGGCGGGGATGGCGCCGGTCTTTTTCCGATAAAAGCGCCCCTTCTTCGCCAACCGGCCAAGGGATTGCGAGAGCGGGATCGTTCCACAAAAGGCCGCGCTCGTGTTCGCGCGAATAATAATTCGTCACCTTGTAGAGGACCTCGGTATCCGCTTCGAGCGTGCAAAAGCCGTGGGCGAAGCCTTCGGGCAGGTAAAGCTGGTTTCCCTCTTCGGCAGAAAGGCGAACCGCGACAAAGCGGCCGAAAGAGGGTGACGCCCGCCGCAGATCGACGGCGACGTCGAGGATCGCTCCCGCCGCTGCGCGCACGAGTTTTCCCTGGGCAAAGGGCGGGATCTGGAAATGAAGCCCGCGCACGGTCCCCGCCGCCCTGGAAAAGGAATGGTTGTCCTGGACGAAATGGGCCTTCAGCCCGAGCGCCGCGAACGCCTCTTCGCGGAACACCTCGCAGAAATAGCCGCGCTCGTCCTCGTAGCGCTTGGGCTTCAGAACGAGGACCCCTTCGATCTCGGTTCGGGTGACCTGCACGCCCCTCGCCTTTGTCCCTAAGCCCGCCCGCGGACGGCGTTCGCTCTCTGCGCTGTTGGCCCCGGTTTCAGAATTTCCTCAACCGTGGAACAGGTTGAGTGCGGAGCCTTGGCGGAACCAGTCGAGTTGCGAGGCGCTAAAGGAATGGTTGAGAAAGATCGTCTCGCTCGTCCCGTCCTTGTGCGTGATCCGGCATTCGACCGCTTTTCCGGGCGCCATCTCTTTGAGGCGGAGAAGGCTCAAACGATCCTCGGCGCGCACGCGCTCGTAGTCCGCCGGGTCTTGAAAGGTGAGAGCGAGAAGGCCCTGCTTTTTGAGGTTCGACTCGTGAATGCGGGCAAAGCTGCGGGCAATGACGGCGGCGCCGCCCAAAAGCCGCGGCGAGAGCGCGGCATGTTCGCGGCTCGAACCTTCGCCGTAATTGGAATCGCCGATCGCCACCCAGCGCAAGCCTTCGCTTTTGTAATGGCGGGCGATCTTGGCGATCGGCTCTCCGCTTTCTCCGCTCAAAACGTCGATGCCGTTGCCCGCTTCGCCCGTAAAGGCATTGGTCGCCCCCATGAACATGTTGTCGCTGAACTTGTCGAGGTGGCCCCTCAATCTGAGCCAATAACCGGCAGGAGAGATGTGGTCGGTCGTCGTCTTGCCGCGGGTCTTGATGAGCACGGGCACGTCGAGGAAGTCTTTGCCGTCCCAGGCCGGCCAAGGCTCCATCTTTTGCAGGCGTTCGCTTTTGGGGTCGATCGCGAGGGTGATCCCTTTGCCGTCTTCGGGAGGGGCGATATAGGTGTCCTTTCCGTGCGCGAACCCTTTTTCCGGAACCTCGGGCGCGGGACCCGGAGGCTCCAGACGGAAGGGTTTGCCGTCGCCGCCCGCAAGCGTGTCGGTCAGAGGGTTGAACGAGAGCCGCCCCGCAAGGGCAAAGGCGGTCACGATCTCGGGGCTGCCGATAAAGTTCATCGTCGTCGGCTGGCCGTCGTTGCGGCGCGGGAAATTGCGGTTGTAAGAGGTGACGATGGTGTTGGGCCGGGCGCTTTCTTCGCTCGCACGGCGCCACTGGCCGATGCAAGGCCCGCAGGCATTGGCAAGAACGACGGCGTCGATTGCCTTCAAAGAGGCGAGCTGGCCGTCGCGCTCGATGGTCGCGCGGACCTCTTCCGAACCCGGGGTGACAAGAAAGGGCACCGCGGCCTTGACGCCATGCGCGCGCGCCTCCTCGGCGACCGCGGCCGCCCGGCTCATGTCCTCGTAAGAAGAATTGGTGCAACTGCCGATAAGGGCGTCGGAGATAGCGTCGACAAAACCGTTTTTGGGGTCTTTGACCTCGGCGGCGAGTTTCGAGATGGGACGCGCGCGGTCGGGCGAATGAGGGCCGACGATATGGGGTTCGAGCCCGGAGAGGTCGAGTTCGACGACCCGGTCGTAATATTTGCCGGGGTCGGCTTCGACTTCCTTGTCGGGTTCGAGAAGCGCCATGTTTTGCAAGATTACCGGGACGAGTGAACCTCTCCCGCTCGCGCGCAAATAGGTCATCATCTTTTCGTCGGCGGGAAACATCGAGGTGGTGGCGCCGAGTTCGGCCCCCATGTTGGTGATCGTCGCCTTGCCGGTGGCGCTGATGCTGCGCGCTCCGGGGCCGATGTATTCGACGATCGCATTGGTGCCTCCGGCGACGGAGAGCGCCCCCGCAACAAAAAGGATGACGTCTTTAGGGGCCGTCCAGCCGCCGAGCCTGCCAGTCAAATAAATGGCGATGTGGCGCGGATAAAGCACCTCCCAGGGAAGGCCGGCGATGACCTCGACGGCGTCCGCCCCGCCGACGCCGACGGCGCAGGCGCCAAGCCCTCCGGCATTGGGCGTATGCGAGTCGGTGCCGATGATGAGGGCCCCGGGGAAGGCGTAATTTTCGAGCACGACCTGATGGATGATGCCGGCGCCGGGGCCCCAGAAACCGGCCCCGAACTTCGCCGCGGCGGACCGCAGAAAGTCGTACACCTCCTTGTTTTCGGCGAGCGATTCGCTGAGATCCGAGACCCCTTCGCGGCGCGCCTGGATCAAATGGTCGCAATGGATCGTGGTCGCCACCGCAACCTTCTCGCGCCGCGTCTGCATGAATTGCAGCATCCCCGTCTGCCCGAGAACATCCTGGAAGACGACGCGGTCGGGGCGCAAAAGAAGATAGCTTTTGCCGGGTTCGAGATCCTGTTTATTGGGATCGTCGAGATGGCCGAGGAGAACCTTGTCGGCAAGGGTGAGAGGCCGGCCGAGACGGCGGCGCGCGACCGCGAGCCGCTCTTCCATGCGCGCG
>JAJYIC010000189.1 GCA_021790295.1 Pseudomonadota bacterium
CCGATCTCGCGATCGGGGGGCTTGGCCCGGAATTGGCGCAACGCGCCTTTGCCCGTATCGATCGGCCGGAGATCGAGGCCTTTGTCGTTCCCGGAGGCAATTTTCCGACCCTGGCGTTTGTCGCGGGCTGGGAGAACCTTTACAAGAAGCCGGTCGTCACCACCAACCAGGCCTCGATCTGGGCGATGCTGCGCGCGTTCGAGGAGGGCGAGCGCCTTTCCGGTCTCGGCCGGCTTCTCGAAGAGGTCCCGGGCGGCTGAGGGCGGAACGGGGCTGCGCGGCGAAGGCGGCGGTTCGGGTGAGAAGGCGCGGAAGACGCAGAGCGATGCGGCAAGCTGTCGCGCCATTGGCGAGGATCGACGGCGATTTTTCCTGTCTCGCGGCAATCCGCGGGCGAAACCTGTGCTAAACTCTTTGAACGAGCAGGCGTGGAAACAGGAGAAGGCGATGTCGAAGCCCTCGAAATTCCTTACCAGGCGCAGAATCCTTGAAGCCGGTGCGGCCGTCGCGGCGTTGCCGATCGCCGCGCCCTTTATCGTCAAGGCGCGTGGCGAGAGCCCGGTAAAGATCGGCTTTATCGATCCTTTTTCCGGGACTTATGCGGCGCTCGGCGGCTATGAGCTGAACGGCGCGCGCATGGCTTTGACCGAGATCAACGCCAAAGGCGGCATCCTCGGGCGCAGCGTCGAGATCATCCCCGAGGACAGCGCCGCGGACGTCGGCAAGGCGACGGTCAAATTCCACAAGCTCGTCGAGCAGGACAAAGTCGATTTCATCTCGGGCTCGGTCTCTTCGGCCGTGTCGCTAGCGTTGAGTCACGCCGCAAACCTCAAAGGCATCCTTTATCTCGATACCGGCGGGCACGTCGATACGGTGACCGGCCAGCATTGCCATTGGACGACCTTCAAGATCTGTTCCGACACCTGGATGTTGGCGAACGCCATAACGAAGACTTTGGTCACCAAGTTCGGCAAACGCTGGTACATCTCGACGCCCGATTACGCCTGGGGACATTTCCTCGAAGCGGGCTTCGCCTCCCTTCTCAAACAGAACGGCGGGACCCTTCTCGGCAACGCCCTGATGCCTTTGGGCTCGACCGATTTCTCTTCGGTCCTGATCAAGGTCCAGGCGGCGAAGCCTGAGGTCTTTATCGTCCTTCAGGGCGGCGACGATTTCGTCAACCTGATGAAGCAGGCCACCCAGTTCGGCATGACCAAAAAGATGGCTTTCGGTTACGGCCTCGTCGAGTTCGAAAACCTCGTGGCGCTTCCGCAACCCGCGCGGACCGGCTGGGGCGTGATGGAATGGTGGTGGCAGCAACCGAAAAATCTCCATGCCGCCGCTTTTGTCGCCAAATACCGCAAGCTTTATGCGAAAACCCCGAGCGCGCGAAGCTGGTTCGGCTATGTCGCGATGCATTCGATCGCCATGGGCGCGGCCAAGGCGAAAAGCCTCGAGTCGATCAAGGTTGCGCGCGCCATCGAAGGGATGGCACTGCCGCCGGAACTCGCTCTCGGTCCTTATCCGATTTCCTATCGCGCGCAAGATCACCAGCTGTTGATCACCGAATTCGTGGGCGAAGTGAACGGCACGGGCAAATATCCCGATTTCTTCGAGGTCAAGGAGACCATTCCGGGAACGAAGCTGGCGAAATCGCCGGCGGCCAAAGGGTGCAAGATCACCTATCCTGCGTGAAGCCTCGGGGGGGCGCGACCTCCTTTCGGCTCGCGGGAGCCTCATGAAGCGGCGGCCGGCGCGGCCGCCGAAAGTTGTGGTTTTGCGCGGCCGCTCTCAGGGATGGCGCCGGTTTTGCCGGCCGGCGCCGCAATTCGGCCGGGGATGGGATTCGGGCGCAAGAACGATAAAATCGCGCGTTCGCCCGGGGGCGCGCGTTCTTCTGCGCTTCGCAAAAGGAAAGGAAGCGGATGGAACTCGTCTTGTTCGATGCTTTCAACGGGCTTATCCAGGGCACTTTCTACGCCCTCATGGCGCTCGGCCTTTCCCTCATCATCAGTCTCAATTCGGTGATCAATTTCGCCCATGGCGGGTTCATGGTGATCGGCGCCTATCTGGCCTTCACCTTGGCCCCTTATATCGGCTTTTGGGGGGCGCTTTTTGCCGGCCCGATCCTCGCGGGCCTTCTCGGCATTCTCGTCGAGCGCGTTCTCGTGCGCCGTCTTTACGGCCGTGCCGACCCGATCTACAGCCTCCTTTTGACCTTTGGCCTCGCCCTTATCATCGAGAACAGCGTGCGCAGCATCTGGGGAGCGCAGGGCCAGCCGTTCCGGATCCCGGCCGGGCTCGATTCCCCGGTGAGTTCCGTCTACTTCTTTCTCACCGGCTATCGCGTTTTCGTGATGGCGGCGATTGCTCTCGCCGCGGCCTCTCTTTTCGCCTTTTTGCGCTTCTCGCGTTTCGGGCTGCGCATCCGCGCCGGCATCCTCGATCTGGAGACCGTCTCCGCCCTCGGCGTCAACGTCTATCTTTTGCGCGCCGTCAATTTTGCCATCGGCATCGCCCTTGCCGGTTTTGCCGGGGTTCTCGCGGCGGGGGTATTGCAGCTTTCGCCGACCATGGGCAATGACGTCATCATGGCGACCTTTGTCGCCATCGTCGTCGGCGGCATCGGCAGTCTTTTGGGCAGCGTTCTCGGCGGCCTCATCATCGGCCTTGCGGCGGGGGTGACGGCCGCCTATTACCCGGTCGCCAGCGATGTCGTCATTTACGTCATCATGGCCTTTGTCCTGATCGTGCGGCCGCGCGGGCTTTTGGGCCAGGAAGGGCTTTTCGAATGACCGGGCGCCTCGCGCGTTCGCTCATCCTCTGGGTGCTTTTGCTTCTCGTGCCTTTCTGGCTGCCGATGGTCGGCGGCTATACGGCACTCGCCAGCCGCATCCTCGTCTATGCGCTTTGCGCCATGGGCCTCAATCTCCTGCTCGGCTTTACCGGGATGATGTCCTTCGGCCAGGCCGCTTATTTCGGGCTCGGCGGTTACGGCGCCGGGCTTGTGCTCGTTCACCTGAGCGGGAGCAGCTGGCTTGCCGTTCTCGCGGGGACTGTTCTCGGCGGGGCCGCGGCTTTTCTCCTCGGGCCTGTCGTGATGCGCCGGCGCGGCATCTATTTCGCGATGATCACCGTCGCCGTAGGCCAGATCTTTTTTTTCGTCGCCGAACGTTGGGACAGCCTTACCGGAGGCGAGGACGGCCTGACCGGATTTTCCCGCCAGCCTCTCCATTTCGGCGGCTACGTTCTGCCTCTGTCGGACGTGCCGTTTTATTACTTCGTGCTCTTTTTCTTTGCCCTCGCCGCCGGGGTCATGGCCCTCGTCCTGCGTTCGCCTCTCGGCCACAGCTTTGTGGCGATCCGCGAAAACCGCAGGCGCGCGGCCTTTCTCGGCATCCATGTCGAGCGTTACGTGTGGGCCGCTTTCGCTTTCGCCGGGTTGATCGGCGGCCTCGCCGGCGCGCTCAATGCATTGCAAAACAACTTCGTCTCTCCCGAAAACCTTTATTGGGTCGAATCCGGGAATTTCGTGATCATCGCGGTTCTCGGCGGCATGCGCAGTTTCTGGGGACCTTTGATCGGGTCGATCATCTTTATCGGCATCCAGGATTATGTGAGCTCCCTTTTTCCGAACAATTGGGAGTCTTTGATCGGCGTTCTCTTCATCATTGTCGTCCTTTTCTTCCCGAACGGGATTCTCGGCATCATTCGGCGAAGGGCCGGCCTCGCATGAGCCTTTTGGAGCTCAAAAACGTATCGCGCGTCTTCGGCAAGCTCACCGCCTTGGAGGACGTTTCCCTGGAGATGGAAGAAGGCGAGCTTTATGCGGTGATCGGCCCCAACGGCGCCGGCAAGACGACGCTTTTCAATCTCATCAGCGGCTTCTTTCCGGCGACCAGCGGCGAGATCCGGTTCGACGGCGTGGAGGTGACGAGGCTTTCTCCCGAAAGGCGGGTGGCGGCGGGCCTTGTGCGCACCTTTCAGATCACCGAGATCTTCCCCGAGCTTTCGGTTTTCGAGAACATCCGCATCGGCGTCGAGGCGCAATTGGGGTGCAGCGCGCAACCCTGGCCGAGCCGCGGCCTCGCGCGACGGATCGACCGGAGGGTCGAGGAACTCCTCGCGATCACCGCACTTTCCTCCCAAGGCGGACGCAGGGCAAGCGTCCTCACCCATGGCGACCAGCGCGTCGTCGAAGTGACGATGGCTTTGAGCCTCAAACCGAGGCTCCTCCTTCTCGACGAGCCGACGGCCGGGATGGGGCGGGCGGAGACCCAGCATATGGTCAATCTCATCCGCTCCCTTCACCAAGAGCAGAAACTCAGCATCCTTTTTATCGAGCACGACATGGATGTCGTCTTCGGCATCGCCGATCGCATCAGCGTTCTCAACGCCGGCCGGGTTCTCGCCACGGGAACGCCCAAGGAGATCGCGGCCAACCCCCGCGTCCAGACCGCTTATCTCGGAGAGGCGGCGTGAGCCTCGTCCTCAAGGCCGAAAACCTCCACAGCTTTTACGGCAAAAGCCATATTCTTCACGGCGTCTCGATCGAGCTCGCCGAGGGCGAACTCGTCACCCTTCTCGGCCGCAACGGCGCAGGCAAGACCACCACTTTGCGCAGCCTTATGGGTTTGACCCCGGCGCGGCAGGGGCGGATCGAGTTTTTCGGGCACGAGACCACGCATTGGCCTTCTTACCGCATTTCCCGCCTCGGCGTCGGCTATGTCCCCGAAGGGCGCAAGATCTTTCCCAATCTGACGGTTCTGGAAAATCTTTCGGTCCCGGTTTCCGGCCCCGGCCCTTGGACGGTCGAGCGCATCTTTGGGCTTTTCCCCAACCTTGCCGAAAGGCGTTACAGTTGGGGTAGGCAGCTTTCGGGCGGCGAGCAGCAGATGCTGGCGATCGGCCGGGCGCTTCTCATCAACCCGAAAATCCTCCTTCTCGACGAGCCTTCGCAAGGCCTCGCGCCTCTTCTCGTGCGCGCCGTATTCGCCACCATCGCGGCGATGCGCAAGGAGGGGATCTCGATCCTTCTTGTCGAACAGAACGCGCGTTTCGGGCTCGAAGTGGCCGATCGCGTCTATGTCATGAACGACGGGGAGGTGGTTCATTCGGGCTCTGCCCGCGAACTGGCGCAGGACGAGGAACGGGTGCGCGCTTTGGCCGGCGCCGAGTCGCGCGCTGCGGCGCTGTGAAAGGCCCCATTTTCGGCACTGCAAGAAGGGGTGACCGGCGCCGGGTTTGCTAAAGGGCGCGGTTCGGCCGAAGGCGTAGGCTTCCCGCTTCGAATTCCCTTATCATCGCATCGGGCGCCCCCCGATCGCGGCGAAGCGGAAGAGGCAGGAGTCGAACCTACCGGAGACGCCTTCGCGCCCCCCGACGGATTTGAAGTCCGCGCGCCCCACCGGGAGCGATGCTCTTCCCTCGGCTCAACCGAACTCTCCGCCGACCGCGCCGAGCATGATGCGCGCCTCGCCGAGGCGGCGGGTCACTCACATCATATCAAAGCTTTCGA
>JAJYIC010000190.1 GCA_021790295.1 Pseudomonadota bacterium
GATCTCGCCGATCTTTGGGCGCTCGAACGTACGCGGGCGTTCCGCGGGCTCTATCATGTCTTGGGCGGCACCTTGTCGGCGCTCGACGGGGTGGGTCCCGAGGATCTCACGATCGCCCGCCTTCTCGCCCGTCTCGAAAAGGGCCAGGAGTTGATCCTCGCCCTTTCCGCAACCGTCGAAGGCCAGACCACGGCGCATTACCTTGCCGACCGCGTCGCCGGCAAAGGGGTCAAGGTGTCGCGCCTGGCCCAAGGGGTGCCGATCGGAGGGGAACTCGATTATCTCGACGACGGCACGTTGACGGCCGCTCTCAAGGCGCGCCGCCCGCTTTGACGCCCCTTCCTGCGGGGCGGCTTTACAGGTCTGGCGATTTACGGTAGTCTCGCGTCAAAATTATCAACCAACAGGGAGGGAACAGTGGAGCGGATGGATTGGCGCCTCAAGGGCGACTGGATCAAGAATTGCAATTGCGCTTTCGGCTGCCCTTGCGATTTCAACGCGAGGCCGACCGAGGGTAGCTGCAACGGACTCATGGGCATGCGGATCGAGGAAGGACATTTCGGCGACGTCCGCCTCGATGGTCTCAGCTTTTTTACGATGGTAAGCTTTCCCGGACCTCTTCATGAGGGCAACGGCTCTCTGCAACCGATCATCGACGAGCGCGCCGATCGAAGACAGCGCGAAGCCCTCATCGCCATCCTCTCGGGCCAACATTCCGATCCCGGAACGCTTTTCCAGATTCTGAGCCTGATCGTGACGAAGACCTCGGAGCCCGTCTTTGCCCCGATCGCCTTCGAGTTCGATTTCGAAGGGCGGCGTGCGCGGGTGAGCGCTCCCGGATATCTTGAAGCCGAGACGAAGCCGATCCTCAATCCGGTCACCGGGGCCGAGCACAGGATCGCGGTCATCATGCCCGAAGGCTTCGAACATCGTCGGGGAGAGGTCGCAAGTTGCCGCATTTCGAGCACGGGCGCGATCAGGTTCGAAGTGCCGCTCGGACACAGCTCTCTTGCCAGGGTCGAACAGACGCCGTCAGGGCTCGCCGCCTGAGAGCGCTTTGCGCCCGGCCTCTCAACCGATCTTGGCGAAGGCCGGAAAGGTGTCGAGGAGCCAGTAGGAAAAGACGGAAAGCTCTCCGGTCAGGATCAGAACCCCGACAAGCGCGACGACCGCTCCGGAGGCGATCTGGAGAGAGCGCCCGATCCCGCCCAAGACTCTGAGGCGGGCGAGAAGCCCGTCGGTGAAAAGCGCCGCGGCGAGAAACGGCAGGCCGAGACCGAGAGAATAAAGGCTCAAAAGGATCATGCCTTGCGACAGCGTCGCCCGCGCCGCGCTCATGGTCAGAATGCTGCCGAGAACGGGGCCGATGCAAGGAGTCCAGCCGAAAGCGAAGGCAAGGCCGAGGATATAAGCCTTGCAAGGGCGGCCTCCGGGCAGGTCGAGGTGAAAGCGCCAGTCCCGCCCGAGAACGCCGAGCCTTAACACCCCGGTCATCGACAAACCGAAAAGAAGGACGATCGCCCCGCCCAAAAGGGTCGTCTCATAACGATAGGCGAGAAGGAGCCGGCCGATCGCACTTGCTCCCGCCCCCATGGCGATAAAGACCGTGGAGAAGCCGAGAACGAAAAAGACGGCAAGCGCAAGCGGCCCACCGGCGCGCACCCCTTGCCCCTTGGAGCCGATCGCTTCGCCGGCGACGTAAGAAAGATAGCCGGGAACGAGAGGCAGGACGCAGGGCGAGAGAAACGAGATGATCCCCGCGGCAAAACTCGATCCTAAAAGAACGTTCGTCATGGTGATGCCGCTCACCGCAGAGCTTCCTTTACCGATCCTGCGGCCGGCTGCAGAGTATGGCGGATAAACGCCAGGATTTGCGGATCGTCCCACAGGAGCGGTCCGATCTTGCGCGCGATCTCGCGCCCTTCCCGGTCGAGAAGAAAGCTCGTCGGAATGCCGGGTATCTCGAGCCTGTCGGCGGCGCGCATCGAGCGATCGACAAAAACCGGAAGCGCGGAAAGCCGGAACTGACGATAAAACGCCTCGACGGCGGCGACGCCGCCGCGATCGACCGAAAGCGGAAGAACCATAAAATCCTGCCCGCCGAGCTTTTGATCGAGCCGGTTGAGAGAGGCCATCTCTTCGCGGCACGGAAGGCACCAGCTCGCCCAGATGTTGAGAAGGACGACCCGGCCGCGAAAGGCGTCAAGCTTTGTCGGCTCTCCCTTGCCGTCGCGAAAGGAGACGTCGGGAAAAGGGCGCGGCCTGTCAAAGACGTCGAGCCCCGAGGGGTTTGCTGCGGTCTCGGCGAAAGCCGCGGTTCTGTGCGAAGCCGCGGCGGAGAAAAGGAAAAGCCGCGGCGCGAAGCTGCGGGAATAAAGCGCCGCCGCGAAAGCGCCCGCCGCGAGCGCCGCGACAATCGCCGCAACGCCCGGAAGGCGCGAAAGAAATCCGCGCAAAAGCGGCCCTTTCTTATTCAACGGCTTTCGCCCGAACCGCCGCCGGAGTTTTTTTGCCGAGCGCGGCGATTTTCGGAAGAAGGGACTCTGCGAGGATCTTCGGCGTGATCGCGCCGATCACCTTGTAGGCGATGCGCCCGTCGCGGGTGATGAGAAAGGTTTCGGGAACGCCGTAGACGCCCCAGTCGATCCCGACGCGACCGCTCGCATCATCGCCGATGCGCGCGTAAGGGTTTCCCATGCGTTTGAGCCAAGCCGCCACGTCCGCGGGCTTGTCCTCGTAATCGATGCCGTTGACGGGGACGATCCCTCGCTCTTTCAAAGCCATCAGAAGCGGGTGCTCCTCCCGGCAAGCAACGCACCAGGAAGCAAAGACGTTGACGAGAGAGACCCGCCCGTAAAGATCGCGCGAGGAAAGCCCGAGCTTTTCTCCCCTGACCGGCGGCAGGGAAAAGGCCGGAACGCGCTTGCCGATGAGAGGGGAGGGGACGAGATTGGGATTGGTACGAAGGCCGACGGCAAAGACGGCAAGGAGCGCGAAAATTGCCGCCGCCGGCAAGATGAAAAGCGCCCGCGAGAAGCGCCGTTTGGGGCGCGCTTCGGCTGCGGGAAGGGTCGGGTATTGCCGTGCCGATGTCTGCATATGCGTTCGCGCTCGGAGAACCTCGGCGCCAAAGCAAGGTTTACCACGGCGCAAACTTTGCCTCCAGCCCCGCCCTGCGCGTCAGGTTGACGCTCGCGGCCTGCCGCCGCCCGCAAGATCCTGCCTCTCAGGCCGCGCGGCGCCTTGCGACCCTTTTGCCCGGCCCTTCTTCATCGAAAAGCTCGGCCAATTTTTCGAGCATCACCCCGCCCAGTTGTTCGGCGTCGACGATGGTGACGGCGCGCCGGTAGTAGCGAGTGACATCATGGCCGATGCCGATGGCGAGGAGTTCGATCTCGCCGCGGCGTTCGATCTCGCCGATGACGTCGCGAAGGTGCTTTTCGAGATAATTGCCGGGATTGACCGAAAGGGTTGAATCGTCGACGGGGGCGCCGTCGGAAATGACCATCAGGATGCGCCGCTCTTCGGTGCGTTCGAGAAGGCGGTCGTAAGCCCAGATCAGCGCCTCGCCGTCGATGTTCTCCTTGAGGATGCCTTCGCGCAGCATAAGGCCGAGGCTTTTCCTCGCGCGACGCCAGGGAGCGTCGGCCGGCTTGTAGACGATATGCCTCAAATCGTTGAGGCGTCCCGGATTTGCCGGCTTGCCGGCGGCGATCCAGCGTTCGCGCGACTGCCCGCCCTTCCAGGCGCGGGTGGTAAAACCGAGGATTTCGACCTTGACGGCGCAGCGCTCCAGAGTGCGGGCGAGGATGTCGGCGCTCATCGCCGCAACCGTGATCGGGCGGCCGCGCATCGAGCCCGAATTGTCGATGAGGAGGCTGACGATCGTATCCCGGAACTCGGTTTCGCGCTCGCGCTTATAGGCCAAAGGCAGGATCGGATTAGCGACGACGCGGGCGAGGCGCGCGGCGTCGAGAAGGCCTTCGTCGAGATCGAACTCCCAGGCGCGAGTCTGCTTTGCCATCAGCCGCCGCTGCAGGCGGTTTGCGAGACGCGAGGTGACGCTTTGCAAATGCGCGAGCTGCTGGTCGAGAAGATGGCGCAGGCGCGAGAGTTCCTCGGCATCGCACAACCCGCTGGCGTCGATGACTTCGTCCGAAAGGGTGGAAAAGGCGCGGTAAGAGGGGTTTTCGGCGCTGCGGCTTTTGGGCGGCATTCCCGGCCGTCCGGGCCGGCCGGGATCCTCCTCGCCGCCGCCCGGCATCATCTCGCCCTCGCCCTCTTCGGCGCCCTCTTCGCCATCCTCGGCGGCTTCGCCTGAAGCGGAGCCTTCGGGCGAGGCTTCCCCGCCGGCGCTGCCGCCTTCCCCTTCGCTCTCTTCTTCGCCCTGGCTTTCTTCGCCCGCGCTCTCTTCGCTTTCCGGCGACTCTTCGGCTTCGCCGAGTTCGAGATCGAGATCTTGTAAAAGGCGCCTTGCGGCCCGGCCATAAGCGGACTGGTCGAGGATGGAGCGGTCTAGCTCGAAAAGATCCTTGCCGATCCGCGCTTCGAGCCAATCGCGCCACAGCTCGACGACGCGCCGCGCCGAAGGCGGAGGGGGCGCCTTGGTCAAGGCTTCGCGGGCCAGAAGGCGCACCGCTTCGGCAAGAGTCCCCTCGCTCCTTTCGGTGATCCGCTCGTAGCCTTGGCGGCGGTAGTGGTCATCGAGCATCGCCGCAAGATTGGCGGCGGTGCCGGCCATGCGGCGGGCGCCGAGCGCTTCGATGCGGGCCTGTTCGACGGCTTCGAAAACCGAACGCGCCATCTGCGCCCCGGGCAGAAGCTTGCCGTGAAGCGCGGGATCGTGATAGCGCATGCGCAAGGCGAGGCTGTCGGCAAGGCCGCGCAAAGGCGCTGCCGCCGCCGCTGAAAGCTCGCGCTGAGGGGCGGGCAGGCGCACCTTGGTGCCCGATACGGCCGGAGGCTCCGGGCCGAAAGCAATCGACAGGTCGTCCCGTTCGGCGATCGCTTTCAGAGTGGCCGTCGTTGAGCGTTTGAAGATCTCTGCGACCGAGAGGTCCTCTTTCATCGCTTTTGCCGCAAAGCCTTACATCAAACTCGCTTTGAGCCCGGTTTCCGGGAGTTCGGTGCCAAAGCACCTCTGGTAGTATTCGGCGACGGTCGCCCGTTCGCTCTCGTCGCATTTGTTGAGAAAGGTGACGCGGAAAGCGAAAGCGAGATCGCCAAAGATGCGCGCATTTTCGGCCCAAGTCATGACCGTGCGCGGCGACATCACGGTCGAAACGTCGCCGTTGATAAAGCCTGCGCGGGAAAGCGCGGCGAGGGTCACCATCGCGCCGATCGTGCGCCGCCCTTCTTCGCTGTCATAGCTCGGCACTTTTGCCAGAACGATCTCGACCTCGGCCTGGTGGGGCAGGTAGTTGAGCGTGGCGACGATGTTCCAGCGGTCCATCTGGCCCTGGTTGATCTGCTGCGTGC
>JAJYIC010000191.1 GCA_021790295.1 Pseudomonadota bacterium
ACCGTTCATCGCCAAGATGGCGGCTCTCAAGATCAATGCGGTTCGCGGTCCCATCAGTTTCGACAAGTTCCGGAACGTGGTGCAGAACGTCTACGTCAGAAAGGTCGAAAAGAAGAAGATGTTCGGCTACCCCAAAAAAGAACTGTGGAACGTCGTGATCAAAACCTATCCACATGTCACTCAGTTCTGGAATTACAATGTCGCCACGTATCTGAAGCAGCCGGTCTATACGCGCAGCTGGCCGCCTTGCCGCTTTTGCGAATAAAGCGCGAGGGTCGCCGGGGAAAAGCCGCCCCGTGACGGGCGAAATGGGCGAAGAGAAGCGCCCCGTTCTCGAACTGCGCGAGCTGTCGAAGAGCTTCGGCGGCCTGAGAGCGGTAAAAGGCGTCAGCTTCGAGGTCTTCCCCGGCGACCGCAAGGCGATCATCGGTCCGAACGGCGCCGGGAAGACGACCCTTTTCAATCTCGTCACCGGCGTCCTTCCGGCGAGTTCGGGACAGGTGGTTCTCTTCGGCCGCGACATAACCCGCTGGCCGAGTTATCGCCGCAGCGCCTTTGGCATGGCGCGGACATTCCAGGTGACAAGCCTGTTCCCAGGCCTATCGGTGCTCGACAACGTGCTTTTGGCGGTACAGGGCACGCGGGCGATGAAATACGTGATGTGGCGCCCGCTTTCCTCTTACCGCGACGTTACCGACAAGGCTCTCGGCCTTTTGGCGCGGGCAGGCTTTGGCGAAAGGCGGCAGGAGGAAGTGCGCAATCTTTCCCACGGCGAGCAGCGCCAGCTCGAAATCGTTCTCGCTCTTGCCGCCGATCCCAAGGTCCTTCTTCTCGACGAGCCGACCGCCGGGCTTTCTTCGGGGGAGTCGCGGGAGATGGCGGAATTTCTTCAAGGGCTCGATCCTTCTCTGGCGCTCCTTCTGATCGAGCACGACATGGATGTCGTCTTCGATGTGGCGGACCACATCTCGGTCCTCCATTTCGGCGAGATCCTCGAAGCCGGCGCGCCCGCGGAAATCCGCGCCAGCGAGCGCGTAAAAGCCGTTTATTTCGGGAGCGCTTAGGTGGATTCCATCCTCGAAGTCGAGGACATCCACACCTATTACGGCGAGGCTTATGTCCTCCAGGGCTTGTCTTTGCGCCTTCGAGGAAGCGAGATCCTGGGAATCCTCGGCCGCAATGGCGTCGGCAAGACGACGCTGGTCAATTCGATCGTCGGCTTCAACCCGCCGCGGCGCGGCAGGATCCTGTTCAAAGGGGAGGACATCACCCGCCTTTCCTCGGTGGTCACGGTGCGCCGCGGGATGGGGCTCGTGCCTCAAGGGCGGCGGGTCTTTCCGACCCTTTCGGTCGAGGAAAACCTGATCGTCGCCGAACGCGGCGGAGGGCGCTGGAACCTGGAGCGAGTCTATGCCGCCTTCCCGCGCCTCAATGAACGAAAAAGCCACCGCGCCCGCCAGCTTTCGGGCGGCGAGCAGCAGATGCTGGCGATCGGCCGGGGGCTGATGACAAACCCCGATTGCCTGATCATGGACGAACCCTCCGAAGGCCTTGCTCCGATCGTTATCGAGGATCTGTGGCAGACGATCGGCAGGCTCAAGGCCGAAGGCCTTTCGATCCTTCTCGTCGAGCAGAACGCTTCGCTCGCCTTAAAGCTCGCCGACAGAGTCCATGTCTTGAGCAAAGGCCGCATCGTCTTTTCCGGTCTGCCGAAAGAGCTCGAAGCGAACGACGAGATCAGATCCCGCTTCCTCGGAATTTGAGGCAAGGGCCGCTTCCTCGGTTTTAACGGCCCCGGCGCAAAACCCGCCCGGGGCGTTCTCCCGTGGGTCTCTCTTCGCTCCACACCGGCCTGCCGCCGACAAAGACATGCTCGATCCCCAAGGCGGGCCGGCAGGGGTCGTCGAAACTCGCGCGGTCGATGACGCTTGAAGGGTCGAAGACGGCGATGTCGGCAAAAAGCCCGGGGCCGATGCTCCCGCGCCCTTTAAGACCGAACCGCGCCGCCGGAAGCGAGGTCATCCGCCGCACCGCCTCCGCGAGAGAAAAGAGCCCGACCTCGCGGCTGTAATGGCCGAGAACGCGCGGAAAAGTGCCCCACAGGCGCGGATGCGGATGGCTGTCGAAAGGCAGGCCGTCGGAACCGATCATCGTCTGCGGAAAGGCGAGGATGCGCCTCACGTCGGCTTCGTCCATCATGAAATAGATGGCGCCCGCCGGTTTGAGCCTTTGGGCTGCCGCCTCGAGGCTTATCCCCCATTCCCGCGCCAGCTCCGAAAGCTCGCGCCCCGCCGCTTCAGGGACCGATTTCGACCAGGTGACGAGAACCTTTTCGGCCGCGCCGATACGGTCCTCCTGCAGAATCGTCGATGAGGCGGCGTAGGGATAGGCGTCGAGGCCGATCTCTTGAGCCCCCATCGCCTTTTCGAAATGCGCCAGGGTCTGCGTGCTGCGGCCGAAATTCTCCCGTCCCGCGAGCTTGTGATGGGAGATGACGACCGGGATTTTGGCTTTCCTGCCGACGGCAAAGCTTTCATCGAGGCTGGCGAGGACGCCTTTACCTTCGTCGCGCATATGCGTCGCGTAAAGAGCGCCCGCGCGGGCGAGAAGGCGGGCGAGGGCCTCGATCTCCGAGGGCGGGGCACAGGCGGCCGGCGGATAATAAAGTCCGCTCGAAAGGCCGAACGCTCCCGCCCTCAGCGCCTCTTCGAGCCCCTCCCCCATCGCCGCAAGTTCGACCGTGGACGCCGGGCGATCGAGAGCCTCCATCGCTGCGAGGCGAAGGGTCGAATGGCCGACGAGAGGGGCGGCGTTGAGAGAGGGGGGCGAAGAATCGAGAGCCGCCAGATAATCGGCAAAGCGCGGATAACAAAAGTCATCGGCCTCCCCCAAAAGATCGAAGGGCGGCGGCGGGGCCGTTTTCGCGACAAAGGGTGCGAGCGAAATCCCGCAATTCCCTGTCACAACCGTCGTCACCCCTTGGCTTATTTTCATCGCCATCTCGGGGTTGACGAGAAGCGCGCGGTCGTCGTGGGTGTGGGTGTCGATAAAGCCGGGTGCGACGACTTTCCCCGTACAATCGATCTCGCGCGCCCCCGCCCTACTTTCGCACTTTCCGACAGCGGCGATCAGCCCCTCTCTTATCGTCACATCGGCGCGGAAAGGCGGCTTTCCGCTGCCGTCGATCACCTCGCCGCCGCAGAGAATGAAATCCGTCATGCGAAGCCTCTCACCCGAGGTACAAAAAGCCTATCCGCAGCCGGGAAGCGGGCCGCAACCCCTGCCGCCCGCAGGCAGGCGCCCTTGCGGCTTCTCCATGACGGCCTGAACTTCGATGCAGAGAGCCGGGATCCATTCGCCAAGCCTGCGGTTGAGACGCCACCACCAGCGGTAACTGTCAAGCCACTGCAAGAGGCCGCCCGAGAGGATGCGAAACCCTCGTACCTTCAGCACTTTGAGCCCCGAGTGGAGGGTCAGCGCCGAAAGGAAGGAGCGGAGAGAAAACGCCTGGCGATGACCCCGCGAACTCCGGCGCCGAAGGAGGGCGTCGATCTTTGGAACGATGTGCTTTCTCACGAGATGCAAGGGCGCAGGAAAGATGGGCACGCCGACGATCGCCCGGCCTCCCGGTTTGAGGACGCGGCCAAGCGTCGCAATCGCGACCTCGATCGCATCGAGATGTTCGAGCGCCTGCTCGCAAACGACGACGTCATAAGCGTTCGCCCCGATCTGCGGGTAGCCGCCCATGAGATCGCCGAAAAAAAGGGTTTCATAGGCCTCTCTGCGGTAGATTTTCTCATCGTCGAGATTGGCCCCCGAGATGCCCAGTTTCTCGAAATGAGCCTTGGCTTCGAGATGGGAAAGCTCGGCTCCGACGCCGCATCCGATGATCAAGAGGCGCAGCTTTTCGCATCCCGCCGCCTTCCCTGCCCATTCGCTGATGTCCTCGGCCAAGGCGTCGTAACGCGATTGGCGCAGGCTGTAGAACTGGCGCCGTGCGGGATCGACGCCAAAAGCCAATCCTGAACTTTGGGATCGGCCTAAAGCCGCGTTCCCCGGTTTTGCTGCGTTTTCGCGACGCGCTGTGGCGAAGAGGCGGTCTGCGCTCTGACGATGCTCGGCGATGAGGTGAGGCGGGACGAGGAGACGGGCGAGGAAAAGACCGAAAGCGACGACCGCGGCGTCGTCGAGAAAACCGATTACCGGGATATAGTCGGGGATCAGATTGAAGGGGACCGCGACGTAACCGAGAGAGGCCAGGGCGACGCCTCTCGCGATCCACGGGGTGCGCCTGTCGCCTGCCAGAAGATACATGAGATAGGCGCCGCGCAGGACGAACCTCGCCGATCCCCTCGCAACCGCGAGCGGACCTCTGCGCAACATTTCAGCCGCTCTGCGCCATCTCACCATGGGCGGGCACGCGCGAGGAGATCCTTCATCCCTTTTCCCCAAGCGGATATTGGCGCAGGAAATCGAAGTCGCAGCCTTTGTCCGCCTGCAGGATCTGGCGCCGGTAAAGCCTTGCGTAGCCGCGCGCAGGCAAAGGCGGCGGGGCGAACGGCCGGCGCGCCAACTCCTCCGCTTCGACGAGAAGATCAATCCGCCTCTCTTTGACCGAAAGGCGGATGCGGTCGCCTGTTCTGACGCGCCCGATCGGGCCTCCCGAAGCGGCGTCGGGCGTTACATGCAAGACGATCGAACCATAAGCCGTTCCGCTCATGCGCGCGTCCGAGATGCGCACCATGTCGCGCACCCCGGTGCGGGCGAGCTTTTGCGGTATCGGCAGATACCCCGCTTCGGGCATCGCCGAAGGGCTCGCGGGGCCGGCATTTTGCAGAACGAGAAAGTCCTCGGGCGAGACCTCGAGATCGGGATCGTCGATGCGCGCCGACAAGTCTTCGAGAGAGGAAAAAACGACCGCGCGGCCTTCCCTTTCGAAAAGCCGGGGGTCGGCAGCCGAGCGTTTGAAGATCGCCCCTTTGGGCGCGAGAGAGCCGAATAGCGCGACAAGGCCTCCTTTGGGCTGCAAAGGCTCGGAAAGAGGCCTCACCACGGTGCGGTCGACAAAGCCCTCCGGCGCTTCGAGGCGTTCGCCGAGGCTCTCGCCCGCAACCGTCGGGCATTCGAGATGAAGAAAAGGCTTCAGCTCGCGCAAGACCGCGCCGATCCCTCCGGCGGCAAAAAGATCCTCCATGTAATGAGGGCCCGTTGGTTTGAGATCGACGAGGACCGGGGTTTCCTCGGAAAGCTCGTTGAGAGCCTCCAAGGAAAGATCGATCCCGGCGCGCCCGGCGATGGCAAAAAGATGGAGAACGGCATTGGTCGAACCGCCGATCGCCAAAAGGGTGCGCAAGGCGTTTTCGAGGGAATGAGGGGTGACGATCCGGTCCGGAGCGAGCCCCGAACCGATAAGCGCCATCGCCGCGCGCCCGGAAGCCTCGGCGGCGCGCAAGCGGTCGGCGTGAACG
>JAJYIC010000192.1 GCA_021790295.1 Pseudomonadota bacterium
ACCAGTGTTGGGTGATGAGAAAAAGGACCTTCGGCCGCCCTATTGGGGCGATCGGCGCGGGCGAGGGGGCATTTGGAGGCTCTGCGGAGGAAAAATGGGCCACCGGCAATGGCGATCCTTGCGCAACGGGAGCCTTCTCTCTAATCCACTCGGCGCGCGATTGCTGCGGAAAAATCGCCCGGGAAAAGCCCGGGAAAAGTCGAGGAAAAGGAGGAGCGAAGGCTTTGCGCTTTCTCGTCACCGGCGCTGCGGGGTTTATCGGCAAGGCGCTTTGCCGCGGGCTTTGCGAGCGCGGGCACTCCGTCCTCGGGATTGTCGCGACGCCGCAACCCCGTTCTAGGGAGATCGAGTGGTGCGCGCTCGGGAGGATTTCGCCTCAAACCCTTTGGCCGCCTCATCTCGAAGGGATCGACTGCGTCATACACCTCGCCGCCCGCGCCCATCGCCGGGCAGGGGCGGCGATCGGCGACGAGCCCGAAACCGCGGCGGTGCTTTACCGCGCCGCGGCAAAGGCGGGGGTAAAGCGCTTTATCGGGATGAGTTCAGTGAGGGCGATGGGGGACGAAACCCCGCCCGATCTTCCTTTCCGCGCAGGCGACGCGCCCAGTCCGGCGGAGGGTTATGGCCGCACAAAGCTCATGAGCGAGCGCGCTCTCGAAAAAGCGGCGCGGGAGAGCGGCAGCGAACTTTTTATCCTGCGCCCGCCTCTCGTTTATGGGCCCGGCGCCAAAGGGAATTTCCGCGCTCTTTTGCGTCTTCTTGCAAAGGGGCTGCCTTTGCCTTTTGCCGGCATCGAAAACCGGCGAAGCCTCGTCTATCTCGAAAACCTCGTCGATCTGACGATCGCGGCTGCGACTCTTCCGAAGGCTGCGGGAGGCGTTTTTCTTGTTTGCGACGGCGAGGATTTTTCGACCCCGGAACTCGTCCGCATTCTGGCCGAAGGGCTTGGCCGGCCCGCGAGGCTTTTCCCTAGCCCGCCTTTCGCATTTGCTCTCGGCCGTCGCTGTCCTTTCATCGGTCCGCGGCTGAAGCCCCTCATCTCCTCGCTCACGGTCGATGACGAGGCGACGCGCGCCTTTTTCGGCTGGCGCCCTCCCGTTGCGGCGAGAGAGGGGCTTCTTGCGACGGCTCGCGCTTTTGCGCAAAAAGGGGTGAGCCCCTCTTGAAGCGGCCGGAGCGAGGAAGGCGCGGCTTTTCTCTTTCGCAGGGCCCGAGGGTCTGTGCCGGCGCGCCCTTGCACCCTATATCGGGAGGCCGAAGCGGCCCTTTTCGCGGCGGAGCGTGATCATGCCGAGTTTCGATATCGTCTCCCGCGTCGATCTCGCCGAGGTCGACAATGCTCTTTCGGGGATCGCGCGAGAGATTGCGACGCGGTTCGATTTCAAGGGCAGCAAATGCGCGATACGGCGCGAGGAGGGGGTTTTGACGATCCTCGCGGACGACGAACTCAAATTGAAACAGATGCAGGAATTGCTGCGCGTGCATCTGACGCGGCGCAAGGTCGATCCCCTCTCGCTCGACGCAAAGCCGCCGGAAAAGGCCTCTGGCAACACGCTGCGGCAGAAGATATTGGTGCGGCAAGGGGTCGATCAGAATCTTGCCCGCCTTCTCGTTCGCGAGATCAAAGAGAAAAGGCTGAAGCTTCAGGTCGCGATCCAAGGCGACGAACTCAGGGTCAGCGGCAAAAGCCGCGATGAATTGCAAGGGGCAATCCAGCTTTTGCGCTCTCTCAAGGTGGAGCAGCCTTTGCAGTACATCAATTTCCGCGAATGAACGCGCGCCGGCGGCGGCTTGATCGCGCTGCCGCAAAAGGCTATTCAAAAGGGAGCCGGTCTCGTCCCCTTCGTCTAGAGGCCCAGGACGCCGCCCTCTCACGGCGGCAACACCGGTTCGAATCCGGTAGGGGACGCCAGGCGCCGAGGAATTGCGGCGCGCGCCGCCGCGATCTGGCCTCAACGCCCGCCGTAAAGCTCCTCGTAATAGCGGACAAAAGCGTCCCAGGCCGCCTCTTCGTTCCAGCCGAGTAGGGCGGCGTCGGGGAAATCGGTGTTGATGCGGATTTGCGGTTCGGGAAACGCCTTCTGTTCGGCAAAGGAAAGAGCGCAGGGAAGCGAAAGCCTTGCGCGCACCGCACGCGCCACTCTTTCGGCAAAGGCGCCCTGGGTTTCGGCGTAAAAGCTCGGGCCGAGACGGCGGCCTCCGGGCGCGGCCGAGGTGACGAACGCCGCATAGGCCCGCGCCAAAAGATCGACTGGAATGTTGTCGCGCACATAGCGCGGGGTCTTAACTTCCGCCGTCTTTCCCGCAAACCAGCTTTTCATCAGATGATCGGTGAAGCGCGGCTCCTCCAAAGGGCCGAACGGATTGGCGATGACAAAGCGATCGAACGCCACCCCTTCGCGCTTTGCGTAATAAGCGAAAACCTGCCGCGTCAGCCCTTTCGAAAGGCCGTAAGGGTTGAAAGCGGCAAGAGGCTCATTGCCGATCCCTTCGTCCGGTTCGAAAACGCTTCCCGTCAGAACGAGAGCGGAAGAGCCGCATTCGCGCATCACCCGGAGAACGCGAACGAGGTTGCGGCTGTTGGCGGCAAGCGCAGCGAAAACGTCGAAATCGGGGCTTCGGTAAAGGGTGACTTGCGCCCAGTGGTGGCAAAGCCGGTCGAACGGTTTCAAGCTTTCCATCAGCGAAAGAAACGCCTCGCTGCCGAAAGGGGCGGCAAAGGCCACTTTGCAATGCGCTTTGAGGAGCGCGACGCGCCGCGCGCGCACGCCCGTATAAGCCTCGTTCCCTTCCGCGCTCGCAAGCGCCGCCACGACCTCGTGGCCCCCTTCGGCAAGAGAACGCGCAAACCAGGCGCCGGTAAAGGAACTGGCGCCCGAGAGGAGGATGCGCATCGCTCAGGCGAGATGGGTATGTGGATCGAAATCCGCGCGGTCGCGGTCTTTCTCCGAGATCACGACCGGCGCGAACGGCCACTCCACGGCAAAACGCGGATCGTTCCAGCGCACCCCTCTTTCGCGTTCGGGCGCGTAAAAGGCGGAGACGAGATAAAGCGCTTCGCTGTCGTCGGCGAGCGTGAGGAAGCCGTGGGCAAACCCTTTCGGCACATACATCATGCGCCGGTTTTGGGCGTTGAGTTCGGCCCCGAAAGAGCGCCCGAAGCTGGGCGAGCCGGGGCGCAAGTCGAGGATCACGTCCCACAAGGCGCCCGAGAGCGCGCGCACGACCTTCACCTCGGCCGCAGGGGGAAGCTGGTAATGGAGGCCGCGCAAGGTTCCCTTTTCCGCCGAAAGGGAATTGTTGATCTGGACGAAATCGCCTTCGAGCCCGTGTTGCGAAAATTCCTCTCGGCAAAAAGCGCGGGCGAAAAAGCCGCGCTCGTCGCCCCTCGGCTCGATATCGATGAGGAAGGCGCCCGCAATCGGCGTTTCGGTAAAGATCATCGGCTTTACGCCCCTTCGCCGCCGAGCCGGTCGAGACGGTGCCTCAAGATGCGCAGGCGCACGAACTTCTCGCCATCGAAATCCCCGGCGCTAAAGCCGCGATCGACATAGGCGCGGAAAAGCTCCTCCATGCCGCTTTCGAGATCGTATTCGAGGCGGAATTCGGGCAGAAGCTCTCCCAACAGATCGAAATTGACGCGATAGTCGCGCGGATCGTGGCCGACTTCGCCCGTATAGACGATGCTCGCTTTCGGCACGAGTTTGCGCACGTTATCGGCGACGTCGCGGACCTGGTAATTCTCCTCGTTGGCGCCGATGTTGACCGCGCGATTGAAGATCCTTTCGCGCGGGGCCAGCATAAAGGCGACAAACGCCCGCGCGATGTCTTTGGCGTGGGTCAGAGGGCGCCAAGGCGTGCCGTCCGACATGATGCGGATGTCGCCTTTGGCGACGGCGCAGGCGAGAAGATTGTTGGCGACAAGATCGATGCGCAGCATCGGCGAATCGCCATAAGCCGTGGCGTTGCGCAGATAGGCCGGGGCGAAGCCGGGGCTCGCCAGGCGCGCGATCGCCTTTTCGGCGGCGATCTTCGATTCCGCATAGACCGAGACCGGGGCGAGAGTCGCGGTTTCGTCGAGAGCCGCACCTTCCGCCTTGCCGTAGGTCGAGCAGCTCGACGAGAAAAGAAAGCGCGGCACCCCGGCGCGGCAGGCCGTCTCGGCGAGGCTGATCGAGCCTTTGGCATTGACCGAGCGCGTGATCTCGGGATCGAGCGCACCCATCGGGTCGTTGGAAATTCCGGCGAGATGCATGACGCAATCGAAAGCTTCGAGATCGCGCTCTGAAAGCCGCCGGAAATCCGCGCGCATCTCGCGGTCGGGCGGGGTCACGCGCTCCCAGCCGCAGTCTTCGAAAAGGCCGAGATCGCACCCCGCGACAAAGTCGCCGCGCTCTTTCAGGAGCGCGACGAGATGGGCGCCGATATAGCCTTGATGGCCGGTGACGAGAACCTTCATCGAACCTCTTCCTTAAAGGAGAGCGCGAGGCGAGCGTCCCTTTACCCTCAGCCCGCACGCGGCGGGTGCGCCCAGGGCGCCTTCCCGCTTTGCCAAAGCCTTGTCAGCTCTTCGTGGTCGCGCTGGGTGTCCATGCACGCCCAATAGCCCTGGTGGCGGAAAATTTCGAGCTGGCTGTCGCGGGCGAGTTCGAAAAGAGGACGGCGTTCGAGGATGCAGTCCTCCTCCTCTGAGAGATAACGCAGGATCTCGCGGCGGAAAAAGAAATAGCCGCCGTTGATCCAGGCCGTCCTGATCTCCGGTTTCTCGACAAAAGAGACGAGGCGCTCCCCGTCCATCAGGAATTCGCCAAAACGCGAGGGCGGGTTGACCCCGAGAACCGTCCCGATCTTGCCGTGGCGCAAATGAAAGGCGAATTCCCCGGCAAGGTCCGCATCGGTCAGCCCGTCGCCATAGGTGACGGCAAAATGCTCGGCTTCGCCAAGATAACGAGAGGCCGCTCGCGCAACGCGCCCTCCGGTCATCGTCATCTCGCCCGTATAGGCGAGCGTCACCTGCCAGTCGCAGCGATGATCGACGCTGTGGACGCTGACCCGGTTGCTCGCAAGATTTACGGTGACATCCGAGTTCATTTCGTAGAATCTCAGAAAATATTCCCGTATCACTTCGCTGAGATATCCCATGCACACAATGAACTTCTTGAAACCGTGATGGGAATAGCTGTTCATGATGTGCCAGAGGATCGGGCGCCGGCCGAGCGGCAGCATCGGTTTCGGACGAAACTCGGTCTGCTCTTTGAGGCGGGTGCCGAGCCCGCCGCACAGGATAAAGACAGGGACCTCTTCCCTGCGCATCGCCGAAACTCCAAACCCCGAGAAAAAAGCGGGCGCCAAAAAACCCCGATTCGGGCGGAATGTCCACCATCCCCAAGAGAAATAGTAAAGGTAACAATCCTGCTGAAGTAAAAAATCCCGGCCCGCCGGGCC
>JAJYIC010000193.1 GCA_021790295.1 Pseudomonadota bacterium
AGAGCCGCCTCGACCATGCCGCCGATCCAGATCGGAGGCCCGCCCGGTCGATGGGGGGTGGGGCCGAGAACCGCGTCGGCGACCTGCCAGCGTCCCTGCCAATCGACGCGGTTTCCGCTCCACAAGGCCCGTGCGAGACGCAGCCCCTCGAGCATGCGCCCGAGCCGGCCTTCGAACGGCACCCCGGCGGCGGCAAATTCCGCGCGTATGCGCGGATGGTCTCTGGCGATGCCGACGCCGAGGATGACCCGGCCTTCGGCGATGCGGTCGAGGGTCGCAAGCTGATGGGCGAGGAGAACGGGGTTGCGCAAGGCCGGAAGGAGGACGGCAGTGCCGAGGAAGACGCGCCTCGTCACGGCCGCAACCGCGCAAAGAAGCGCGATCGGCTCGTGGCGGGGGCGGGCGAAAAGCGAATCCCCGACCCAGATCGAATCGTAACCGAGGCTTTCGGCCTTGACCGCAAGGTCGAGAAGCGGGCGCGCTTCGCCGCGGCCCTCCATGACCCTTTCGCGGGTCGGCAGAAGATAGCCGACGGAAGGCGGCATAGGGTTCTCCTTTTCGCGTGTGCGGCAGAGGCGAGGGTCAAGCGGGCAAGAGCACGTGGACGACGCGGCTTGCGACCATCGCCCCGGTCTTGGCGAAATAGGCCTTCATGTGAGGCGAAGCGAGATGGGCCGCGAGGGCTTCGAGGCTTCCCCATTTTTCGATGACGACGAAGGTATCGGGACCGAGCGGGGTCTGGATCCGGCCCGCTCCTTCGGCGTCGATCGCCGCCGTATATTCGATGCAGCCTTTCTCGGCGTGAACCGCCGGCAGGTTGGCGCGAAAGGCTTCGAGCATCTCTTCGCGCATGCCGGGTTTCATGGTGAGGATGGCGATGACCGCTATCATCTCGTCTCTCCTTTCAAAGGATGCGTTCGAAATAGCTGTGATCGCGGGCCGTCAACAGAGGCCGGATCTTTTTGATCCACACTCCGAACTCGGCGGCCTTCTGCCAGGCTTCGCTTTCGACAACCGCGGGGGAGAGGACTTCGTAAAGCGCCCAGTAGCGCGCCATGGTGGCGTCGCTCGAAGTTTCGAGGCGGTAACGCGCCGCGCTCAAGACCCCCGGAACCTTGGCGAGGCTCGGAAAATGCTCGCTGTCGTAGACGCGGTTGAATTCGCTTTCGTGCTCTAAAGGAATGTCGAGTTCGACCATAAAGAGATGCGGCATGGGCCTTTCCTCTTCTTTCGCGACTAGACGATCCGGCGGAAGGTGCTGTGTTTGCGGTTCGTGGTGAACGGCCGGATCTTCGGCTTCCACTCGCCCTCGTCGATCGCATTGAGCCACGCCCGGCTTTCGAGGACCGCAGGGTGATCGATCTCGTAAAGGGCGAGATAGCGGGGCTTACCAGCCTTTGTCGAGCGTTCGAGGCGATAACGCCGCGCCGAACGCACGCCCGCAACCTTGAGGATGATCGGGATGTGATCCTCGTCGTAGATGCGGTTGAACTCGGCTTCGAGCTCGGCCGGGATGTCCATCTGCACGGCGTAGACGTAGGACAAGAGACCCTCCTTCTTCGCGCCCCAAGGCGGGAGGCGAGCTTAAAGGAAAGCGCGCGCGGTCTCGACCCCTTTTGGCGAAGCCCCTTTCGGCAAAAGCCGTTTGCGGGCGGCAGGACGCCCCTCGCGTCCCGCCGCCCGCAGGGCAGAAAGGCGCGACCCCGCTATTGCGGATGATGCCCCGCCATCCCTCCCGGTCCCATCACCCCGTTTCCTCCCTTCGTCCCTCCCATCATTCCTGCCATCATGGTTCTCATCATGGCCGCCATCATCGGGCGCATCGTCCCCGTTCCTTTGCCGCCAAAGGCCGCCGCGCAGCCGCTCGCAGCGGCGGCCGTTTTGGCAGGGGCCGCGAGGGGAACGGCGGGCGCCGCACCTGCGCTTGCCGCAAAAGCGCCCGCCGCCGATGCCGCGGCTGCGCCGGCCGAAAGGATGAGGGCGAACAAAAGCCTTTTCATCGAAATCTCTCCGTTGTTCCGGCACGGCTCCTCTGCCGGCCACGGCGAAGTCTCGATTCCTTTTGTGGCAAGGGTTTTTCGCTTCGAGCCTTCTTTGTGCCAAATCTTTTCGAAACCGCCCCTTGGCACATTTCGAAACGGTTTTTTTGGGGGCGGCGGGCGCCGCAGAGCCCATCTATCTGGTCATGCCGGCCGATACCGCTCGGAACGCAGCACCGCACATCCTTTTTGTCGACGATCACCGCGAGATGCGCGAACTCGTCGCCCGCGCCCTCGCGCGCGAAGGCTTTCGCGTCAGCACCGCCGCGGACGGCAGGGCGATGCGCAAGGTTCTCGCCGACAGCCGCATCGACCTCATCCTCCTCGACCTTATGCTTCCGGGAGAGGACGGGCTTTCCTTGTGCCGCGCGGTGAGGCGGGAAAGCGAGGTTCCGATCATCATGCTGACCGCCAAAGGCGAAGAGGTCGATCGCGTCATCGGCCTCGAACTGGGAGCCGACGACTATCTGCCAAAGCCGTTTTCGAGTCGCGAGCTTGTGGCGCGCATACGCGCGGTCTTGCGCAGAGCCGGCGCCGCGTCGAGGGCGCCGAAGCGCCCGAAGCTTTATCGTTTCGACCGTTGGACGCTCGACACCGGGGCGCGCGAGCTGTTGCGCGAAGACGGTGTAACGGTGGCTCTCAGCACCGGCGAATACGATCTGCTTCTGGCCCTTGTCGAGCGCCCGCAAAGGGTATTGAGCCGCGAGCAGCTTCTCGATCTCGCCCGCGGGCGCGCGGCCAACTCCTTCGACCGCTCGATCGACACCCAGGTCAGCCGCCTTCGCCGCAAGATCGAGCGCGATCCGGCCTCGCCCGCGATCATCAAGACGATCTGGGGCGGCGGCTACCTGTTCCTCGCCAAAGTGGAGGGCTCGTGAGGCGCCTTTTGCCGCCGACCCTATTTGCGGAATTGCTGGCGATCCTCATCGCCGGCCTCGCCCTCTCCTATTTCGCTTCGACCTGGATTTTTGCTGCAGACCGCCAGGCGGCGGTGCGCAGCCTCGGCGGCTTTGCGGCGACCCAGAGGATCGCCAATCTTGCCCGCCTGATCGCGGACTCTCCGCCCCTTTGGCGTGCGCGCATCGTCGCCGCCGCGAGCGAAGAGACGATGCGGATCGCTCTCTCCGCGGCGCCGCCGCCAAAGGCGCCTTCGAGCGCGGCGGCAAAGGCTATCCGCGCCGCGCTCGCCGCCGAGCTTCCCCCCGCGCTCGGGCGCGGCCTCGTGGTCTCGGTGCGCGGCAGAAGCGCTTTCCCGGCCGCTCGACAGCCGATGATGCATGCCATGCCGATGATGGAAGCGGTGCCGGCGATGGCTACGATGATGGGAGATTTGGCCCCCTGGCGTCTCCTCGATGTGGGCGTGCGCCTCGGCGACGGGGAGTGGCTGCGCTTTGCCGCGACCTTGCCGCAAGCCGCCGCCCCTGCTCCCTGGCAGCTTCTCGCCGCCCTCGCCGTCATGGCGGCGGTCGTTCTCGCGGGTTCGCTGTGGGCCTTGCGCCGGGTGACCGCTCCGCTCGGCATTCTGGTCGGCGCGGCCGGGCGTTTCGGACGCGATATCGCCGCCCCGCCCGTGGCCGAAGCGGGAAGTCTCGAGATGCGCCACGCCGCCCGCGCCTTCAACGACATGCAGGCCCGTTTGCAGCGCATGCTCGCCGCCCGCACGCGGCTTCTGGCAGCGCTTTCGCACGATTTGCGCACGCCTTTGACCTTGCTGCGCCTGCGCACCGAAGCTCTGGCAGAGGGCGAGGAGCGCGAGAGAATGCTCGGCAGCATCGGCGACCTCGAAGCGATGATCGAGGCGAGCCTTGCTCTCGCCCGCGGCGAAAGCGAAAGCGAGCCGAAGCGCCGGCTCGATCTCGCCGCTCTCGTCGAGGCGATCGCCGACGACATGGCTGAGGCCTCGCTTCCCGTGCGCCTTCTCGCCGCCGATCCGGTCGTCATCGAAGGCCGGCCTTTGGCGCTCAGAGGGGCGATCACCAACCTCATCGACAACGCCGTCAAATATGGCGGCGCGGCCGAGGTCCGGGTTTGCCATCAAGGAGAAACGGCGAAGGTGGTGGTCGAAGACCGCGGACCCGGGATCGCGGAGGCGGAGCGCGAAAGGGTGTTCGAGCCTTTTTATAGGCTCGACCCCGCGCGCGGCGAGAAGAGCGCAGGGGCGGGCCTCGGCCTTGCGATCGCGCGCGCGGCCGCCTTGGCGCATGGCGGCGAGGTCATTCTTTCGGACCGGCCCGGCGGAGGTCTCAAGGCCGAACTAAGCCTTTCCGCCGGCGGCGCTCGGCCCTCGCCTCCCGCTCTCAGGCGGAGGGGGCCATGACGCGCACCCTTTCTCCCGGGTTGAGGCAGGGGTAGAGGTGCATGTCATGGTCGTGGCGCACAAGAAGGACGGCGCCGCCCGAAAGTCGCAATTTGTTGAGGCAATGGGAGATGCCGTAACGATCCGGCATGCACTGCGTGTCCGTCAAGACAACAGCCGTCACGGGCGCGGCCGCAACGGCGCCGGAGAGAAGGGTCACGACCACGATCCCGCCCGCGCCATTGCGGCAATTCGGCGAAGGACCGCACTCGCGCGCGGCGACCAGAGGCGAGAGAGGCCCTTTGCCGGGCGCGACCACGAGCACGCTAGGCAAAGCCGCCCTCGCCCTTGGCCGTGAGGCCGCCGACAGGTCGCTCTGAAGCTCGGAAAAGCCGACAACCGCCAAAAGCGCGGCGGCGCCGGCGACAACGCCGATAATCAGACCCGATCTCATCACCCCTCCTCGGCGCCCGCTCGCGCAGAAGAGCGCGCGGGGCCCGCTTCCTGCAACCCTGGGCTCGCCCGCACCCGGTCCCCCTCCAGGCCGTCCAACCCGGTCTCGAAGAGAGCGGCGATTTCCCGTTGCACGCGAGAGAGATGGGGTCGCTCGGGGCTTTTTCCCCTGCGCCTTTTTGGCTCATACGGCGACAAATCGCCCTCGTTTTCTCGCGTAATTCTTGCTTTCCTGCGCTCTCGCCTCGGTTAGGATCGCGCGCGGGCGCAGCCTGCCCTCCGGCGTCCCGGTTCCTCCTCAAAAAGGCCTGGCGATGAGATCGATTTCGAAGCTCCTGCGAGGATTTTCTTGTGCCGCGCCGGTTTTGCTCGCCGCGCAGCCAGCGTTTGCCGCCGCCCGCGGCATCGACAGCGGCGACAGCGCCTGGATGCTGACCGCTTCGACCCTCGTCCTGATGATGACGATTCCGGGACTTGCGCTTTTCTACGGCGGGATGGTGCGCAAGATGAACCTTCTCGCCACCGTGGTGCAAAGCTTTGCCGTCACCTGTCTCGTCACGGTTTTGTGGGCGGTTGTCGGCTACAGCCTCGCCTTTACAAAAGGCGGGCCTTTTCTCGGCGGCTTCAGCCGCGCTCTTCTTCAGATCG